>CAZTXR010000064.1:0-8873 GCA_964617605.1 uncultured Clostridia bacterium
TAAGCCTCACCGTAACACATATTATTATAAATTAAATTTTTATAAAAGTATATTGTATTGATATTGTCACTACAATGTGGTATAATAATATTGAGGTGATATTTATGTCAAAAACATATATTCAGGTGAGAACTGAAGAAAGTGATAAAGAATTAGCATCTGAAATACTTGAAAAATTAGGTACAAATTTATCTACTGTTGTTAATATGTTATTAAAGCAAATTATTATGACAAAAAGTATTCCGTTTGAAGTGAAACTTAATGAGGCTAATTATACGGAAGATGAGGCAATTGCTGAGATAAATGCAACTTTATCAATGGAAAATATGAATTTAACGAAAGAAGACATATTATTATTAAAAGAATATAGAAATAATAAAAGTTTAGTTGAAAATATTCGGGAAAAAATAGTTTCTGAATATACTAAGGAGTAGTAGGAATGAGCGATCATATATATTGCTATCCTAATTCTGATGTATTGATTAATAAATTAAATATTCGAGATAATGATATATTGTCTGAAGCTGAAAGAAGACTTACAATGTTACGTATTTCCGATTTGATTGACAATCCTATTAAAGGTGAGTTTGACTTAAAACATTTACAGACAATTCATAAATATATATTTCAGGATATTTATGATTGGGCTGGTGAAATTCGTACTGTAGATATTGCTAAACAAAACATGTTTTGTAAGGTTCAATATATAAATGAACAGGCATCTAGCGGATATACCGGAAATTAATAGAATTCAAAAACTTGCATTTAAAGAATCACATGATAAATATCATTTTTGTCCTGCATATGAAACTATAGATGAACAAATAATGTCTTATCTTGAAAAGACGGAAATAGATATATATAAAATTATAACAAATAATCAAATAATTGGCTCTGCTTATGTATATATAATGGGTAATAATCATTATGAACTCGATACAATAACAATTGATCCCATATATCAAAATACTGGCATTGGAACTAAGGTAATGGAATTAATTGGAAATAACTATACTGAAGCTTTACAATGGTCATTGCAGACTCCTGAAACAGATAGTAGAAATAGACATTTCTATGAAAAATTAGGATATACACAAGTAGGATCAAGATATATTAACCAAAGTTTGAATTTAATCCTTTATAAAAAAGAAAACAAATAAATTAGGGTAAGGCAACTACAATTACTTATATTTACTTATGATAAGCCTCACCGGAGATTATTTTGAAAGCTCTGTAAATTTGCTCTAAAAGTATAACCTTAAAGAGCTGGTGGGGGAAGGTCATTTTGGAAAATGAAAGTTTAAAGTCAGCACTGCTTATTACTTCATCTGATAAGCCATTGCTGCCGCCTATGATAAATGTTAAGTCAGAATTTCCTTCAAGACCCAAAGCATTTATTTTATTTGACAGTTCTTCTGAACTGAACTGGATACCGTTAATGTCCAAAACAATTATATAGGAGTTTTTAGGAATTTTATTAAGAATTTTTTGCCCTTCTTTTACTTTAACCTGCTTAATTTCTGCCTGTGAATAGTTTTCATCAGCTCTCTCGTCGGCTATAATTTCCTCATTGAGCTTGCAATATTTGGAAAGTCGTTTTGTATATTCTTTCATTGCTTCGACAAAAAATTTCTCTTTAATTTTTCCTACAGATATTATGGTTATTTTCATTGATTGACCCCTGTCCTTTTATTAATCATAAATATTTTTTCTAATAATATAATATTGTATCATTATATTTGAAGAATTGCCAAGTAAATTATGCTAACGTTTTCAAATTTAGATTGCATTATTGTAAACCATATGCTATAATTTTAATACTTTTCACAAATAATTGTAAATTTTTATCAAATCAAAAATTTATCGGTGAGGTAGATAAAATGATTATAATAAAAAGAATATTTTGTTTAGTAATATGTATCAGTATGTTTGGAGTTTTAGCCTTTGCTTATAGCGACACAGAAAACAGCGAAGAACTTTGCATAAAAAACAATATAGAAAATACATATGGATTAAATATTATTGTGCCAAAGGACAGTGATTACAAGAATTTTTCAGACAGTATTTCAATTCTGGAAAAGAGCATAAAGAAATTTCCGGATAATATGATTAAGGAAATAACCGACTATTATTCAAACAATGGAATAAGAACAAACATAATTTTAGATGAAACAGAAAATATAAAAGATTTGTTTCCAATATCAATTAATGATGAAAAAACAGTTAATATTTACATAAAAATATTAAAAAGCAGTTTATTTGCAGATTCAAGCTTTGCATCAGAAGATACGGTGGTACATGAAATAGCTCATTTCGTGAGCGATTATATGTTTAAAACCTATGATATGAATAATCTCAAAGATGAATTTAATAAATTGAATGCAGGATTTCCATATGGTACCTGGGGTGATGGATACTGTAAAGTGTATGTTAACAAGCATTCTGCAATTGATTTTAAAGAAGAAGTTGCTGATTTAATATGGTATGCGAAATCACATCCCCTGATTCTTCGAAATATAAATAACGGGGAAGATACAATAATTCATGAAAAACTAAGATTGCTTGCAGATGCATTTAATGAAGGCTTTAATTCTGTATCTGAAAATACAAATCTTTGGCTTAATGCAATCCCTCAAAATCCACAGCCTTGGGCAAAGGATATAATTGCTGATATGAAGGATGCATCGCTTATACCGGAAGAATTTAACGGACTCTATGATGCTCATATTACAAGAGAAGATTTTTATAAATTGATTTTGAATATACTTCATCAAAAAATCGGTGAAGATAATTTAAATAATTACTTTCATGTAATGGATTATGAGGAACATGTAGCTTTAGATCCTGTTAACGGTGAAATATTTGTGGATGACGGCATGAATTATTCTTCTTATTATAGCTTGTTGTGCAATAACAAAAAGATTTTGCACCAAGCTTACAGTATGGGAATATTGAGCACAGAATCATTTAAAGAGCCGGATGGATATATGACAAGACTTGAAATATCAAAGATTTTAGTATACATAGGCAATGAGTTGGGAATAAATTTTTCAGATTATAAAATTGTAAATTATAATGATATAGAATCAGTTGATGAAAATGAAAAGCCTTATATATATATTATTGCTGACAAAGGCATATTAAAGGGTGACGGACTAAACTTTAAACCTTTTGATTACTGTACATATCAGGAAGCCTACATAATACTTATGAGATTTTATAACCTTATATAAGCAATTAATTTATATTTATTAATAGACTCTTTTGTGCTATAATGGTAAAAACACATAGAGGTATATATTATGTTTGACTTAAGAAGTATTGTGATAGGCCTTGTATTAATGCTAAAAAAATATTCCTGTGTAAGTCTTACCATTTATGAAGAAGCAAATGAAGAGGATTATAAAAATGGTATAATGACACTTCCTTTAATAGGATTTGCCATTGGTATTTTTTTGTTTATTATTTCTTCTTTCAGGTTTATATATGACGGGTTTTTTATAAGTTCTTTAATGCTTTTATATTATTGTATTGTAACAAAGACAAGAAATATAAAGGATGTTTACAGAACCTTAAATTATTATATAAAGCCCAACAATCAAACAGAGCAGATTTCAGGTATAATAGGTGTAATATTAATTTGTTTAATATATTTTTCGCTTTTCAGGATTGTCCCCATAACTTCCCTTATTGTTATGCCCGCATTAGGATTTTCAAATTTGATAGTGTTAAGCAAGATAATAAAAAGAGATTTAGATAATACTTCAATATTGAAGTATTGCGGTAAATACCATATAATAGCTGCGTTTTTCTTTACATTTTTGTTCGCTGCAATATTTAACTACAAGCTTATTATTTCATTATCGCTTACCTATATGTTAATGGGAGTGCTTGTAAACCTATTGGATAAGAAAATAAAAAATGTACCGGCTTCAACAGAAGGATTTTTAATAGAAATATCACAAATAGTATTTCTGATGATTACATATGTACTCGGATTATAGATTTTGCTTTGTCATCCTGAGCAGCAGCGAAGGATCTCTAGTACAGGGACATTCCTCTTACCTCAAATTCTGACCTTGCATTCGGATGACAAATAATATATTTATGCATTCGGATGACAAATAATATATTTTTGACAAATTATTTTTATAGTAGTATAATCTAAAAAATTGAACTTTACGGGTTTCAATGAGGGGAACTCGTTTTTATTTACTCAGTCTCATTCACCAATTAATTCTATGGAGGATAAAATGGAAAACAAAAAGGTAATATTCAGCGGTATGCAGCCTTCAGGCTCACTGACTTTAGGAAATTATTTGGGAGCCTTAAAAAATTGGGTAGCTCTTCAAAATGAATATGATTGCTATTACTGTGTGGTTGACATGCATGCTATAACAGTTCCCAAGGAGCCTAAGGAATTAAGGAAGAATACATATGAACTTCTTGCTGCCTATATAGCCGGAGGCTTAGATACTGATAATGTAGCATTGTTTATCCAATCCCATGTACCGGCACATTCAGAGCTTTCATGGATATTAAACTGCTTTTCATACTATGGTGAGCTTAGCAGAATGACACAATTTAAAGATAAATCCAAAAAACAAGATTCCAATGCCATAACTGCAGGATTATTTACATACCCTGTTTTAATGGCTGCAGATATACTTTTATATCAGGCCGATTTAGTACCTGTAGGGGAAGATCAAAGACAGCATTTAGAAATTACAAGAGATATTGCACAAAGGTTCAATAATCGTTTCAGCGAAACATTTACTGTTCCTGAACCTTTTATATCTAAGGATGTTGCTAAAATCATGAGCCTTCAGGACCCTGCCAGCAAAATGTCAAAGTCGGATGAAAATGATAACGCATATGTGCTTCTTATGGATAAAGCTGATGATATAAGAAGAAAATTCAAGCGTTCTGTTACTGATTCCATAGGAGTTGTAAATTATAGCGATGAACAGCCGGGAGTTAAAAACTTAATTAATATATACTCAAAGATTACAGGCAAAAAACCTAAAGAAGTAGTTATGGATTATGAAGGTTTGGGTTATGCAAAATTAAAAGAGGATGTTGCGGAAATAGTGATTGGGGAGCTTGCTCCTATACAGGAAAAAATAGATTATTTGCTTAAAAATAAAGATTATTTAGAGCAAATATATAGTATGGGTGCCCAAAAGGCAGAAAATACTGCCCGCAAAACTCTGAGAAAGGTGCAAAAAAAGGTTGGATTTATCCCAAAGTAGAATGTCCCCAAACTAGAGATTCTTTACTGCGTTCAGAATGACACAAAGATTGCTCGTAACAATGGCTAAAAATAGTATTTAATAATTTGGAGGAAGAATGTTAGCGATTATAAATGGTTATATTAAGACCATGGATGGAGAAGATATAAAGAGTGGTCAAATAATTATTGAAGGCGGGAAAATTAAGGAAATAGGAAGCAACTTAGTTATTCCTGATGATGCTGAAGTTATTGATGCAAACGGGTTCTTGGTAACACCGGGATTAATTGATGGCCACTGCCACTTAGGCTTGTGGGAGGAAGGTATAGGATTTGAAGGTGATGACGGCAATGAAGCAGTTGAACCTATTACGCCTCACTTAAGAGCTATTGACGGAATCAATCCCATGGATCAGGGTTTTCAGGATGCGATTGAAGGCGGTGTAACATGCGCTGTTACAGGACCGGGAAGTGCCAATGTAATTGGCGGAACTTTTGCAGCAATTAAAACCTACGGCAAAAAAATTGACGATATGATTGTAAAGGATCCTGTTGCAATGAAAATTGCCTTTGGCGAAAACCCTAAAAGAGTTTATGACGAGCAGCATAAATCTCCTGTTACCCGTATGGCTATTGCAGCCTTATTAAGAGAAACTCTTTTCGAAGCACAAAAATATCTGGAAGATTTGGATGCATCAAAGGAGGACCCGGACCAAAAACCTGATTTTGATATTAAATTACACTCGATGCTTCCCGTGTTAAAGAAGGAAATTCCATTAAAGGCACATGCTCACAGGGCAGATGATATTTTCACCGCCCTTAGAATTGCCAAAGAATTTAATTTAGACATAACATTGGACCACTGCACTGAAGGACATTTAATTGTTGAAGAATTAAAGGCTGCAGGGAAGCCATGTTTGATAGGTCCTACATTTGGTTCAAGAACCAAGGTGGAACTTAGAAACAAAAGCTTTGAAACACCCAAAGTATTAACGGATGCAGGAATTAAAACTGCTATCATAACAGATTCCAATGTTATACCTATACAGCATATTACCATGTGTGCGGGAATGGCAGTTAAAGCCGGCCTTTCTGAGGAAGAAGCATGGAAGGCTATAACAATTAATCCGGCACAAATAACAGGAATTGATGACAGAGTTGGAAGCTTAAAGGCAGGCAAGGATGCAGATATTGCAATATTCAAAGGAAATCCCCTCTTGGATATTGATTATGAAACTGTAATAACAATTATTGACGGAAAAGTTGTATGGAGGAATGTCTCCGTACTTAATGAAAAAATATGTAAATAACATATAATTATCATGTGTTAGCCAAACAACCGGAAACGAATAGTTTTCGCTTTGCCATCCTGAGTGCAAGCGAAGGATCTTAATACAGAAAGGGGACGTAAACCGTTCCTTTTTATATTGCATAAAAACATTCATTCTTTTGCAAAAAAAACTTGCAATATGTCGGCAAAAAGAATACACTAAGCTGTGGAAAAGAAGAGGGGGACTTAGCCCTTCGCGTACTTGAAAGAGAAGGTAATTATGAAGAAAAAGATTATAAATATAGCAGTAATAGCCCATGTTGATGCAGGAAAATCTACCCTGGTAGATGCCTTTTTACAACAGAGCGGTGTTTTTAGAGAAAATCAGGAAGTTGCAGAGCAGGTAATGGACTCAAATGATATTGAGCGTGAAAGAGGAATTACTATATACTCAAAAAACTGTTCAGTAATGCATAATGACATAAAAATTAATATAGTTGATACACCGGGACATGCGGATTTTTCATCAGAAGTTGAAAGAATAATGAAAACTGTGGATACGGTTATTTTGTTGGTGGATTCTATTGAAGGCCCCATGCCGCAAACGCGTTTTGTACTGCAAAAATCACTTGAAATAGGGCTTAGGCCGATTTTACTTATAAATAAAATTGATAAGAAAAATCATAGGGCAGAAGAAGTTGTTGATATGGTATTTGACTTGTTCGTAGAATTAAACGCAAATGATGCACAGCTTGACTTCCCTATATTGTATGGCATTGCAAAACAAGGAATTATTCAATATGAATTGGATGAAAAAAACGAAAATATAATACCCTTATTTGATACAATTATAAAACATGTTGAACCTTATCCCGATAAAGACAGCGAAGATTTGCAGATGCAGGTGTCAACCCTTGCCTATGACGATTATATAGGAAGACTTGGTATAGGAAGAGTTACGGCAGGAACCATCAAGGAGGGTCAGACCGTATCTGTAGCAAAACATGACGGCAGTGTTGAAAAACAAAAAATATCCAATATTTTTATTTATGAGGGATTAAAAAGGACCCAGACAAAAGAGGCTTACAGCGGTGATATAGTAGTTGTGTCCGGAATTACTGATATTTCTATCGGCGACACCATATGCAATGAAAACAAAGTTAAGCCAATGGAAACCATAAAAATTGAAGAGCCTACCTTGTCAATGAATTTTTTAATAAATACATCGCCATTTGTCGGTTTGTCCGGTAAATATGTAACAACAAGACATTTAAAAGCAAGGCTTGAAAAAGAACTGGAAGTTAATGTGGGGCTTAGGGTTGAACCCTTGGAAGGGGCCTTGGACGGGTACAAGGTATCAGGCAGAGGAGAGCTTCATTTGTCCATACTTCTTGAAAATATGAGAAGGGAAGGATATGAAGTGGCTGTATCAAGACCAGAAGTTATTCTAAAAAAAATAGACGGCGTAACTATGGAACCTATTGAAAGAGTGCTTGTAAATGTTCCGGAAATTTATTCAGGCTCTGTAATTTCAAAGCTTAATTTAAGAAAAGGCATGATGGTATCTATGATGCCTGACGGAAATTATGTGAAAATTGAATATATGGTTCCTACCAGAGGACTTTTGGGTTATCGAACGGAGCTTATAAATGATTCAAGGGGCGAAGGAACAATGGTGAGGGTATTTGACCACTATGATAAATTTAAGGGAGAAATACCACAAAGGCTTAACGGTGTATTGATATCCAATGACCAAGGAGAAGCAATTGCATATTCACTGAATAACTTGGAAAGCAGAGGAACCTTATTTATTAATCCAGGTGAAAAGGTGTATGAAGGAATGATTATTGGTATGAATGCAAGAGGAGAGGATATTACAGTAAATCCTTGCAAGGCCAAAAAGCAATCAAATACCCGTTCTTCAGCTGCAGATGATGCAGTAAAGCTGTCACCTCCAAAAATTATGACCTTGGAAGTTGCCTTAGAATTTATAAATGATGATGAATTAGTAGAAATAACACCTGATGCCATAAGGGTCAGGAAAAGATATTTAACGGAAATCGAAAGAAGAAAACAAGGAAATAAGAAGCCCTAACCCTATTTTTCCGACCAGAGGGAGAGAAAAATAGTGGTAGGTCTTTCGCAACGAGTACCCAAAATATGCGACATAAGGAGCAAATATTTTGGTGAACGAGACTGCGAGAAGCCCTAACCCTATTTTTCCGACCAGAGGGAGAGAAAAATAGTGGTAGGTCTTTCGCAACGAGTACCCAAAATATGCGACATAAGGAGCAAATATTTTGGTGAACGAGACTGCGAGAAGCCCTAACCCTATTTTTCCGACCAGAGGGAGAGAAAAATAGTGGTAGGTCT
>CAZTXR010000065.1:0-8770 GCA_964617605.1 uncultured Clostridia bacterium
AAAGGGGAGGTATTGCCGCCTTCATAGATGCTGAACATGCTTTAGATCCTGCTTATGCCAGAAACCTTGGAGTAAAAGTTGAGGATTTGATTATTTCACAGCCTGATACAGGAGAACAAGCTCTTGAAATAGCTGAGGCTTTAGTTAGAAGCGGAGCCATAGATATAATTGTTGTGGACTCTGTGGCAGCATTGGTTCCAAAGGCAGAAATTGACGGAGAAATGGGAGATTCTCACAAGATTGATGTCTCAAGCTTTAAGAAAGCTTGCCGGTGCCATCAGTAAATCAAACACAGTAGCTATTTTTATAAATCAGTTGCGTGAAAAAATTGGGGTAATGTTTGGGAATCCTGAAACCACCACCGGTGGACGGGCACTTAAATTTTATGCATCAATGAGAATGGATGTCAGAAGAATAGAAACATTGAAGAAGGGTGACGATGTTTACGGAAATAGGACAAGGGTTAAAATTGTTAAAAACAAAGTGGCACCTCCATTCAAACAAGCTGAATTTGATATAATATACGGTAAGGGTATATCAAAGGAAGGCTGTATACTTGATATGTCAGTTGAAGCAGGAGTGGTAAATAAGGCCGGTGCATGGTATTCTTACGAAAATACAAGAATTGGACAAGGCAGAGAAAACTCAAAAGAATATCTTTTGTCTAATCCGGAGCTTATGGCAGAAATAGAAAAGAAAGTATTGGAAAAGTTTCAAATTGGGGAACTTAAATTAGCTTCAGATGACAAAGATATAGCAGATGAATAATTTTATCGGCACCTAAGGTGCCTTTTTTCATGATAAAATATAAGAAAAATTTTTAAATTGGTTTACATAATTTTATTTCTGTAAACCAATTTAAAAACATAATGCTTAAGAGTTGAATTTTGAACATTATAATAATTAATTAATATATAATAAATGGTTTACATAATTTTATTTCTGTAAACCAAATAATTATTATTTATTAGATTATGTAAAATATGCAATTTTAAACATTATATCTTGACATTAGTTATAAATAATTATAAAATATATTATATTCAAGTTTTATTGAAAACTTATTATATACAATTAAATATAAATATGTTTTATTAGAAGTTACGCATTTTTTTAGATAAAGGAAAAATGTTTATATTTCGCAGCTTGAAAATTTAATATGGGAGGTGCTGAATTGATCGAAGCAATAGTAGGTATTATCTGCGCAATAATAGGTATAATTATAGGATTTTTCATTCGCAAAAATATATCTGAGAGCAAAATAGGTAGTGCTGAATTAGAGGCTAAAAGGATAATTGAAGAATCGACAAAAAAAGCTGAAACAAGAAAAAAAGAACTCCTTGTTGAAGCAAAAGACGAAGCTCACAAATTAAGAAATGAATATGAAAGAGAAAACAAAGAAAGAAGAAACGAAATTCAAAGATCTGAAAAAAGATTGATTAAAAAAGAAGAAATGCTTGATGCCAAAAGTTTGGTAGTTGAGAAAAAAGAAGAAACGTATCAAAAAAAATTAAAAGAACTTGAAACAAAAGAAAGCAAATTAGAAGCAATTCATCAAAAACAAGTAGAGGAACTCGAAAGAATTTCAGGGCTTTCAACAGAAGAAGCAAAAAATATTTTAATTGATAACATTAAAAAAGAAGCCGAACAGGAAGCAGCAATAGCTGTAAAAGAAATTGAGAGGGAATCAAAAGAAACTGCAGAAAGAAAAGCACGTGAAATTATTACATATGCAATTCAAAAATGCTCTGCAGACCATGTTGCAGAAACAACTGTATCAGTAGTTGACCTGCCTAATGATGAAATGAAAGGCAGAATTATCGGTAGGGAAGGAAGAAACATAAGAGCCCTTGAACAACTTACAGGTATAGATATTATAATAGATGATACACCGGAAGCAGTAGTTATATCCGGATTTGACCCTATTAGAAGAGAAGTAGCAAGATTAGCCCTTGAAAAATTAATTGCAGATGGTAGAATCCATCCGGCAAGAATTGAAGAGATGGTTGAAAAGGCAAAAAAAGAAGTAGAACAAATAATAAAGGATGAAGGTGAACAAGCTACTCTTGATACCGGAATCCACGGTCTTCACCCTGAATTGATAAAATTATTGGGTAGACTAAAGTTTAGAACAAGCTATGGTCAAAATGTACTAAAACACTCCATTGAAGTATCATACTTAGCAGGAATTATGGCTGCTGAATTAGGTGCTGATGTTAAAATTGCAAAACGTGCCGGATTGTTGCATGATATAGGAAAAGCAGTAGACCATGAAGTAGAAGGTCCTCATGTTGCAATTGGAGAAGATTTAGCGAAAAAATACAAAGAAAACAAGGCTGTAATACATGGTATAGCAGCACATCACGGAGATATAGAACCACAAACCGTAGAAGCTGTTTTAGTCCAGGCTGCAGATGCCATATCGGCTGCAAGACCGGGAGCAAGAAGAGAAACTCTTGAAACATATATTAAGAGACTTGAGAAATTAGAAGAAATTTCGAATTCGTTTGAAGGGGTAGAAAAGTCTTTTGCAATACAAGCGGGAAGAGAAGTAAGAATAATGGTTAAACCCGATGTTACCAGTGATTCAAGCATAATTTTAATAGCAAAAGATATAGTTAAAAAGATAGAAGAAGAAATGGAATACCCCGGACAGATAAAAGTAAATGTAATAAGAGAAACAAGAGCTACAGAGTACGCAAAGTAATAAGATTGAAAAATATGGAAGTAAACAAAAAATGTTTACTTCTTTTTATTTTTAATTTAAACATAAGTAATTGAATATGATTAAATTCTAAATACAATAGGCTGTTGCACTAATAGTGCAATAATTATCAAGGGGTGATAAATAATTACAAAATATTAAATTATTTAAATATTGATATTTTTATTTTATGTCGCAAAATGATAATTTTGCGACATAATGCTTGAAAATTCAGCGCTTTTGTGAAAGACCCCTTCTATTTGGAACTTCAACATCTTCGCGAGATTTTACGCCAGATTTAAAAAATTCTTTGCTAATTTTATTTAACAAAATTAATTTGTATGTAACAATTCATTTAATAATTTCGATCATATTTTAAATTAGTTTTTGTCTAATACAACTTTTTCTTATAATTATCATATTCTTTATTGTGTTATCTAACTTTAACCTGAATTCATTGCTCCACGTCATTGTCATTTTATATTTTTCTTGACATAAAACCCTCAACACAAGTCACCTGCTATAATCTTAAAAAGCCGCCAAAAAATGAGGCTTTAAAATGCGTTTTAACGAAAGAAATTCTCATGCTTGACCGTTTATACCTATTAGATATTAATCATTTTGATTAATTCGCAAATAATCGATTTTAAAATAAAATTTTCTATTTAGATAATAAAAAACTAAGCATTGATATGAATATATCTTTATCCTTGCTGTGGATAACCATTATATTATATCAGAGGCGAAACTAAGAAATCTAATCTATAGACATGGTGTTTCTAACCTATGGCAGATAATTTCTAAAAATATAAAACAGCTTGTCTTTTTTTCAAATTATATATATAATTAAATTAAAATAATTTTGCGACATTTTTGAAAGGAGAATGTATGTATATAAATTACAACGACCTATGCCCTTCCCCGCTGAGCGATTTTTTAGAATACTCAATTGCTATTAAAGGAAGATCCGATAAAACTGTAAGTGAATATTTTCTTGACCTTAGAACATTTTACAGGTTTCTTGTAATCAGGTTTAAACTTAGTCCCGATATAGAAAATTTTGATGAAATTGATATCTCCCCTGTTACCCTGGATCTTATAAAAAAAATAAAGATAATGGACCTCCATTCATTTATTGCCTATACCGACAGACAAAGGAAAAATACAAACAGAACTAAAGCAAGGAAAATGGCTGCCATCAGGTCTTATTTTAAATACTTATATTCCATTGTGAAGCTTATTCCCGAAAATCCGGCCTTAGACTTGGAAACACCAAAAAACAACAGTCGTCTGCCTGTAGCCTTAACATTGGAAGAATCAAAGGATTTATTATCTTCCATATCCGGAACCAACGAAAAACGCGATTATGCCATAATTATGTTATTCTTAAATTGCGGACTTCGTTTATCAGAGCTTATCAGCATAAATATTGACAAAATTAAAGGAGATACCTTAACAGTAATAGGTAAAGGCAACAAGGAAAGAACTATTTATTTAAATGATGTATGTGTGAAAGCAGTTGAAGAATATTTGGAAGTTAGGCAAGAACCAAAGCCAGGACATGAAAAGGCACTCTTCATCAGTAACCGTAAACAGAGGTTCTCCCAAAAAGGAATTCAGCATATGCTGGACAAGTATTTGACCGAATCCGGTTTATCAGGCAAAGGCTACTCCCCTCACAAGCTTCGCCACACAGCGGCAACACTTATGTATCAATACGGCCATGTGGATATTCGTGCATTGCAGGAAATTTTAGGTCATGAAAGCATTTCAACAACACAAATATACACTCATATAAATAAAGATTTGCTCCGCGACGCTGTAAAACAAAACCCGTTAAATGAAATAGATGATTATAATAAATAGTTTAACTTCTTTTTTAAGGGGTATATAGAATAGAGCGTTAGAAAAATTAATTAGGAGGATATTTATGATTGAAAAAGAAAAATTAACAACTGTAGCCGGTGCCCCTGTTGCTGACAACAATAATGCCATGACAGCCGGACCAAGAGGACCAATGCTGATACAGGATGTATGGTATTTAGAAAAAATGTCACATTTCAACAGAGAAGTTATTCCTGAAAGACGTATGCATGCCAAGGGTTCAGGTGCATTTGGCACATTTACGGTTACCCACGACATTACAAAATATACAAAAGCAAAATTATTTTCAGAAATAGGAAAAAAGACTGATATGTTTGTACGCTTTTCAACTGTAGCCGGTGAACGCGGAGCAGCCGATGCAGAAAGAGATATACGTGGTTTTGCTATGAAGTTTTATACCGAGGAAGGTAATTGGGATTTAGCAGGAAATAACACTCCCGTATTTTTTCTTCGTGATCCCCTTAAATTCCCGGATTTAAATCATGCAATTAAACGTGACCCCCGAACAGGCATGAGAAGTGCAAATTCCAATTGGGACTTCTGGACAAGTTTACCGGAAGCACTGCATCAAATTACAATAACCATGAGTGATAGGGGTATCCCTTATTCCTTCAGACATATGCATGGCTTTGGAAGTCACACTTTCAGCATGATAAATTCTGAAAATGAACGAGTATGGGTGAAGTTCCATTTTCATACACAGCAAGGAATCAAAAATATTACGGATGCAGAAGCAGCAGAAATAATTGCTAATGATAGAGAAAGTAATCAACGAGACTTATATGAAGCAATAGAGAGAGGCGATTTCCCGAAATGGACCTTGTATATTCAAGTAATGACTGAGGAACAAGCAAATAATATGCCCTATAATCCATTTGATTTAACAAAAGTTTGGTATAAAGGAGAATTCCCATTAATTGAAGTCGGTGTTATGGAATTAAACAGAAATCCGGAAAACTTTTTTGTAGATGTTGAACAAGCAGCTTTTAATCCGGCAAATGTGGTGCCCGGCATAGGGTTCTCTCCGGATAAAATGTTACAGGGAAGACTTTTTGCATATGGCGACGCACAGCGTTACAGATTAGGTGTTAATCATCATCAGATACCGGTCAATGCACCAAAATCCCCTTCCAACAGTTATCATAGAGACGGGCAGATGAGGGTCAATGGCAATGTAGGCGGAACTATAGCTTATGAACCAAACAGCTACGGAAAATGGCAGGAACAGCCTGAATACAAAGAGCCACCGCTTGCAGTAAAGGGGCCTGCAGATAATTGGAACTTCAGAGAAGATGATGACCAATATTACACTCAGCCGGGAAAATTATTCAGACTCATGAGCAAAGAACAACAGCAAGTAATGTTTGAAAATACAGCAAGAGCTATGGGCGATGCATCAGTGGAAATTAAATTAAGACATATATTTAATTGTACCCAAGCAGACCCTGATTATGGCAAGGGTGTTGCCAAAGCCCTTGGATTATCGGCAACAGACGCATTATAAAATAATAAAACTCCCCACAGTATCTCTACGGTGGGGAGTTTTAATTTAGTTTAGGGGGATTTGAATTATGTCTCCAATATGAATCGGATTATTATGTATGTTGTTAAGCTCTGAAATTTCGTATACTACTTGTCTTATATCTTTGCTGCCTGCATAATCTTTTGCTATGGACCACAGGGTGTCTCCCATCTCAACGCTTACGTAATCAAATTGCGGGATATCCTTAGAGTAGGCCTTCATTGTAGTGATGGAGGTAAAAATAATAATACTTATTGATAAAACAGTCAGGAACATGAATCTTTTAAATTTTTTTATATCACTTATTTTATATTTATTTAATATTACCATAAGTCACCTCGAACATATTTTCTATCTTCATTTTATCAGAACATTAGTTCGATGTCAACACATTTTTTGTGTTTTTTCAAACAAATGTTTGCTTTATTTTAAAAGCTGTGTTAAAATATAGAAAAACAAAAGAGGTGGAACTATGAGTTATGAAGGCTTAAGCGATAAGCAGGTTCAAATACTTAAATACATTAAGGATGAATTAACTATAAGAGGTTATCCCCCATCAATTCGCGAAATCTGCAAGGCTGTAGATTTAAGCTCAACATCTTCTGTACATGCCCACTTAAATACATTAGAAGAAAAAGGATACATAAAAAAAGGAACAAATAAACGAAGGGCTTTGGAATTAATAGATGTTGATGATATATGCAGCGACATGCCCAAAAAAGAAATTATAAATTTGCCTATTATAGGAACCGTAACTGCCGGCTCCCCTATTTTAGCCGTAGAAAATATTGATGATACTCTCCCAATTTCAATAGATTTTGTAGGTAACAAGGAATCATATGTTTTAAAAATAAAGGGAGAAAGTATGATTGAAGCCGGAATTTTAGACGGAGATTATGTTATAGTAAATTCTCAGCATAATGCAAAGAACGGCGATATTGTTGTTGCCTTGATTGGTGATGAAGCAACAGTCAAAACATTTTATAAAGAAAAAGACCACATCAGATTGCAGCCTCAAAACTCTTCCATGGATCCTATTTTAATAAAAGAGCCCTACATATTGGGAGTTGTAAAGGGTCTTGTCAGAAAGTATTAATTATTCTGACAGCAACCCCGTCCCCTTGTCACATATGGTTTACAGAAATTTATTTCTGTAAACCATTTTCTATTCTATGACAACTTATTTTTTATTTCTTCAAACTCCATCATCTTCTCAAGGGATAGCATTACTCCTAATTTTACATGGTCGTAAAATAAACCTCCCTGGATGTAGGCAATATATGGCGGTCGCATTGGCGCATCTGCGCTAAGTTCGATTGATGAGCCGGAAACAAATGCTCCTGAAGCCATTATTACTTGGTTTGTATATCCCGGCATATCCCATGGGATAGGTGAAACATGTCCGTCTACCGGAGATGCTGCCTGTATGGCTTCACAAATTTTAATTACCATATCTTTATTATTAAATTTAATCGCTTGTATTATATCGCTTCTATCCTCATCTAATGTAGGTGTTATTTCAAAGCCTAAAGAATTGTAAACACCCCCAAACAACAGGGCTCCCTTTAATGCTTCACTTACTGTATGGGGGGCAAAAAACAAACCTTGCAATGTGTTTCTTGTAGTACCGAATGTGAGACCTATTTCCTTCCCCACTCCCGGGGCTGTAAGACGGTTTGAAATTCTGTCGATTATTGTTTTTTTACCAACCACATATCCGCCGGAAAGAGCTATTCCGCCACCGGGATTTTTTATTAATGACCCTACAACCACATCCGCTCCAATGTCTGAAGGCTCAAATTCGTTTGTAAATTCTCCGTAGCAATTATCTACCATTATATATATGTTAGGATATATTTCACGGATTCTTTCTATTGCATTTTTTATTTTCTCAATAGTCAGTGCCGGTCTGAAGCTGTAGCCTGTTGAACGCTGAATCATAAGCAATTTTGTTTTCATGGTTATTTCTTTTATGGCACTTTCCCAGTCAATTTCATTGTTGTAAAGAGGAATTTCTTTATATATTACTCCTGCTTCCCTTAGATTGCCTGCTTCGTTTCCTTCTTCCCCAAGTACTGTGAGCATGGTATCGTAGGGGCGTCCTGATATGGCTATAAGCTCATCGCCGTGCTGCAAAATAGCAGACAAGGTTAAATACAATGCATGTGTTCCTGAAGCAATTGAAGGTCTTACAAGAGCGTCTTCCGTATTGAATACTGAAGCAAATATTTTTTCAACCTTTTCTCTTCCTATATCATCATAGCCGTATCCTGTATTCCAATAAAAGTTTGTATAATCAAGCCTGTGCTCCTGCATTGCATGAATAACCTTGTATTGATTATACTCTCTCCTTTTGTCTATTTTTTCAAAATGATGCTTAATTTCTTTTTCTGTATTCATTACATAATTATAAACAGTTTCGCTGATGCCAAACTGTTTACTCAAGATTTCTTCTGTTAACATTTATTGCTCCTCTGTCTCATTTATGAATAATTTTACCTGTTTAAAAGGCATGATTGATGTAATGGCATGTTTGTAAATCAATTGCTGTCCCCTGTCAGTTTCCATTATGACAACATAATTATCAAAACCTGCAACTGCACCCGTAAGTTTAAATCCATTGTTTAAATAAACTGTTACCGTTATTCTTTCTCTTCTTA
>CAZTXR010000066.1:0-8748 GCA_964617605.1 uncultured Clostridia bacterium
CAAGAGAATACCCTACAGACATTAAGGCATATACGCTACCTAAGGACAAACCGTTGATTACTTGCTGTAGAAAATAGCTCATACAACCTCCTCTTTAAATTAAGGCGGGTCGCCCCGCCTATATATTATTGTAAACCGTATTTTTCTTGGAATATGTAATCTGCACTTTCAATTTTTACTATTGCAGCTTCTTTTCCAACCGGGTTATGGTCATCAGGACTTATTTTAATTGTTCCTGTTACACCCTGTACAGTTACTTTCGATAAAGATTCGGTAATTTTCACGGGATCAGTACTTTTCGCATCTTCAATTGCAGCTTGCAACAGCAGGAATGCGTCATGAGCCATATAACCGTTCAGTTCCATTGGAAGGTTATATTTAGCCTTATAAGCATCCTGAAGCGGCTTAACGTCAGGGTCATTAAAGTCTAAGTGATTAACTACAAAACTTCCTTCAATGGCATCTGCAGCCATACTCATCAATTGATCCGAAGGCCATCCGTCACCGCCTATTAAAACTGCATCAATACCTAATTCTCTTGCTTGGTTTGCGCTTAATGCAACTTCCTTATAATAATAAGGCATAAGGATCATATCAGGATTTGCGTCTTTTATTTTGCTCAACTGAGGTTTAAATTCAACGTCTCCTTCTTTAAAACCCTCTTTTGCAACAATTTTTCCGCCCTTTTCAGTAAATGTTTTCTCAAAGAATTCAGTAAATCCTTGCGAATAGTCACTTGCCACATCATAAAGAACTGCTGCATTTCTTAAGCCCAATCTGTCATATGCATAGCCTGCGGCTACTGCTCCCTGATAAGGATCTATAAAGCAAACCCTGAAGTTATACTGCTTTACTTTCCCATCATCACCTACGGTAACTTTTGGATTGGTAGCAACAGTCGCAATATCAGGAACCTTGTATTCCTCTAAAACTGATGCTATTGATATTGCCTGACCGCTTGCATTAGGACCGATTATTGCAACAACCTTATCCTGTGATACAAGTCTTTTGGTTGCATTTACAGCCTCTGCAGCATCACCCTTAGTATCATAGTAAATACCTTCAACCTTTTTACCAAGTATACCACCATTTGCATTTACATCTTCAATCAACATTTTTACAGTATTGCTTTCACAGGTTCCCCAAACTGCCTGGTCCCCTGTTAAAGAACCAATCCAACCTATTTTGATTGTTTCTTCTTTTGCTGATGTGCCTGTATTGCCGCATGCAGTAACAAGCATTGTGAAAATCAATAGTACACTGATAAGTGTTAAAAACTTCTTACTCATAAAACCCTCCTGAAATTCATAGTTATTAGTATATTTTCGGAATCGGGTCATGTAAACGTTTTTGTCCTCTTTATTATAAGCTTTTTTAAATTTAATTGCAAGTTACATTATTGTTATAATATCCCAATAAGCACCATAAAGTTACAAATTCCATATTTGTCTGGTCGGGACATATTTTATTTAAGTTGATTTTAAGCAATAAAATGATATAATATTTCCATAGTCAAAGGATTATTCTTTTGCTAGGGAGGTAGAAATGGAAAATTATCTTGTGGGATTAGACATAGGCTCTACTACTGTAAAAGTTGCTGTAATGCATAACAGTATAATAATCCATAAACAATACGAAAGGCATTATTCTGATATAAAAAGTACAGTTGTTGAAATAATAAAAAACTCTTCTGAATATCTAAATGATAATTTAATAAGAATAAATGTTACAGGCTCCGGTGCCATTGATGTGTCAAAATATTTAAATATTCCCTTCGTTCAAGAAGTTGCAGCATCAACAGCTGCAATAGAAAAATTTATTCCTGATACGGATGTAGTTATAGAACTTGGGGGAGAGGATGCTAAGATAACATATCTATCCGGAAACTTGGAGCAAAGAATGAACGGCTCCTGCGCCGGGGGCACAGGTGCATTTATTGACCAAATGGCTGTATTGATGAAAACTGATGCTTCAGGGTTAAATGAATTGTCAAAAAAGCACAAAACAATTTATCCCATAGCTTCCCGTTGCGGTGTTTTTGCGAAATCAGATATTCAGCCTTTGCTAAATGAAGGCGCGAGACAGGAAGATATTGCGGCATCAATTTTCCAGGCAGTTGTAAATCAAACAATAAGCGGACTTGCTCAAGGAAGACCCATTAAAGGAAATGTGGCCTTCTTGGGCGGACCCTTATTTTTCTTGTCTGAACTTAGGGAAAGATTTAAAGAAACCTTGGAGCTGACAGAAGATAATTCTATATGCCCGGATGATGCCAACTATTTTGTTGCAATTGGTGCTGCATTGATGGCGGAAAATAACGAAAAAATAGACTTTAATGAATTTTACCGCAATATGAAAGATACCATAGAGCATTCTGATTTTGAATACAGAAAAAAGGATTTAAATCCCTTGTTTGAAAATGAAAATGAATACAATGAATTCTTACAGCGTCATAATACACATAAATCCATAGAAAAAAATATAGAAGATTATTCGGGACTTGCATTTTTAGGTATTGATGCAGGTTCAACAACCACAAAATTGATTCTTATTACTGAAAATGGTGAAATTCTTCACTCATATTATGGAAGCAATGAGGGGAACCCTTTAAATTCTGCAGTAAGGGCTGTAAAAGAACTTTATGAAAGTTTACATAAAGGAATCAAAATAGCCTATACAGCAGTGACAGGCTATGGTGAACATTTGATAAAAGCCGCACTTAATGTTGATATAGGAGAAATTGAAACTGTCGCTCACTACAAGGCTGCGGATTTCTTCTTGAAGGGTGTAGATTTTATAATTGACATTGGCGGTCAGGACATGAAAAGCATGGTGATAAAAAATGGGGTTATAGATTCTATTATGCTAAATGAAGCATGTTCTTCCGGTTGCGGCTCCTTTATTGAAACATTTGCAAAATCATTGGATATGTCTGTTCAGGAATTTGCCGATGCCGCTATTTTTTCAAAACACCCTGTTGACCTTGGTACAAGATGCACAGTATTTATGAATTCAAAAGTAAAACAAGCTCAAAGAGAAGGGGCAACATTAGGCGATATTTCAGCGGGAATTTCTTTTTCAGTCATTAAAAACGCCTTATTTAAAGTAATAAGATTAACTTCACTTGATTCATTGGGAGAAAAGGTTGTTGTTCAGGGAGGGACCTTTTACAATAATTCTGTTCTTCGAGCTTTTGAGCAAATAACGGGTCGCGAAGTTGTAAGACCTGATATAGCAGGTCTTATGGGCGCCTTTGGTTGCGCGATTATTGCAAGAGGCAGGTATGAAAAAGGAATGAAAAGCAACTTTGTTCAAGAAGATGACTTGAACGGCTTCTCTTTTAGAACTTCCATGGAAAGATGCGGTCTTTGCACAAACAACTGCTTATTAACCATAAATAAATTTTCTGACGGCAGGTATTATGTATCAGGCAACCGCTGTGAAAAGGGTGCTGAAAAATATATTACTGTAAACAAGAAAGAACCCTTACCTAATTTATATAAATATAAGAACAAAAGAGTTTTTGATTATAAACCATTACCCCTAAGCGAGGCAAAAAGAGGAATAATAGGTATACCGAGAGTTTTAAATATGTATGAGGATTATCCCTTCTGGTTTACGTTTTTTAATGAGCTGAAATATAGGTTAGTGCTTTCAGGTGTATCCAGCAAGAAAATATATGAACTTGGTATGGGAACAATACCATCCGAGTCTGTTTGCTATCCCGGCAAAATTGTCCATGGTCACATAAGCGACCTTGTAAACAAAAAAATTAAAAAGATATTTTATCCATGCATCGCCTATAATGTTAAGGAAGATGAGGAAGCGGGGAACCACTATAACTGCCCTGTTGTAGTGTCATATCCTGAAGCCATAGAAGCAAATGTGAATCTTGAGGGAGTTACATTTTATAAACCATTTTTGACCCTTAATGACAAGGAAAGACTTATTCAAAAGCTTTATGCGGAAATCGGTGAATCAGAAAAGCTTACTTTTAATGAAATTAAATTTGCTGCGGAAAAGGCATATGATGAATTATTTGCTTATAAATCAGATGTATTAAGCGAAGGATGCAGGGCATTAAACTATTTGCGCGAAAACAATAAACACGGCATAGTCTTGGCAGGAAGACCCTACCATGCAGACCCTGAAATAAATCACGGTATAGCAGAGATGGTAGAAAGTTATGGATTAGTTGTATTGTCTGAGGACTCTTTGGAAAATTTGTATCCTGTTGAAAGACCGCTTCGAGTAATTGACCAATGGTCATATCATACAAGACTTTATAAGGCAGCCTCTTACGTTGCCAATACTGATGATTTAGACCTTATACAGCTTAATTCATTTGGCTGCGGTCTTGATGCGGTTACTACCGACCAAGTAAAAGAAATACTCGAAAGAAACAATAAAATATATACAGTAATTAAAATAGATGAAATAACAAACCTTGGCGCAGTAAGAATACGTCTGCGTTCATTGTTGGCTTCAATAGAAGAAAGGAAAAAGAATGGTGTAATCCATAAACAAATAGCAAATAATCCTCAAAGAGTAATTTTTACAAAGGAAATGAGGAAAAACCACACTATCTTGATTCCACAAATGTCACCAATACATTTTCAATTTATTGAAACCGCTGCTAAAGCTGCAGGCTTTAATGCGGTTGTTCTCCCTGCCGTTGACAAGCAGGCAGTAGATGCAGGGCTTAAGGTTGTAAATAATGATGCTTGCTATCCCTCAATAATTACGGTTGGTCAACTTATATCAGCTTTGGAATCAGGCAAATATGATTTAAACAATGTAACATTGATGATTTCTCAAACAGGCGGCGGTTGCCGTGCAACAAATTATATAGGCTTTATAAGAAAGGCCCTAAAAGATTTGGGTTATGAAAACATTCCGGTTGTTTCATTTAATTTGGTAGGGCTTGAAAAAAATCCGGGATTTAAATTGACCGCAGGATTTTTAAGCAGATTGGTAATGAGTTTGGTAATAGGTGACACTTTAATGCGAGTTACTTACAGAACCAGGCCCTATGAAAAAGTTAAGGGCTCCGTAAATAAATTGTACTATGAATGGGTCGAAAAATGTCATCAAGCAATAAACTCAGGCAACTTCTTACAGTATAAAAGCATAATAAAGGGAATCGTGCATGATTTCGATAATATTGAGCTGGACGAAAGCATTATTAAACCTAAGGTAGGCATAGTGGGTGAAATACTTGTTAAGTTTCACCCTAATGCAAATAATGATGTGTTCTCGCTGTTAGAAGAGGAAGGAGCAGAAGTTATAGTGCCTGATCTCTTGGATTTCTTCTCATACAGCTCTCTTAACGGTGTAATTAAATATGATGAATTGCTCTTAGGCAATAAAAAAACAAAAGCTGTAAGCAATATTACCGTTAGTATATATGATATGTACAAAAAGCCAAGCGTTGATGCCTTTAAGAGTTCTAAAAGATTCACAACTCCTGCAAATATTAAAGAACTTGCCTACAAGGCAAAAAAATTCCTGTCCCTTGCCAATCAGTCAGGCGAAGGCTGGTTTTTGACGGGAGAAATGATTGAATTGCTGGATTCAGGCGTAGATAATATATTATGTTTGCAGCCCTTTGCCTGCCTTCCAAACCATATTACGGGCAAAGGAATGATTAAAAAGCTTAAAGATGCCTATCCTTGTTCAAATATAGTTCCCATTGATTACGATGCAGGAATTAGCGAGGTTAACCAAATAAACAGGATTAAGCTTATGCTCACCAATGCAGTAAAAAATATGAACAGACAAAAATCAGAAAAGAACCTTGGGATAAGTTATCCGAAAAAAGAAGTATCCGATTGCAATTTAAGAAAAATCCAAGAACAAGAAGTTTAAAATAATATAAAATGAGCAGCCCTATCAGTCAGAATATATGTGAATTATTCCATGATAAGGCTGCTGTTTTTTTGACTAAAAACCAATTATCCTATTGTAGCTACTATAGCTGCTTTAATTGTATGCAATCTGTTTTCTGCTTCATCAAAAACAATTGAATATCTGCTTCTGAAAACTTCATCTGTTACTTCTCTTATATCATAGCCTAATTCCATTTGCTCCCTAGCTATTTTTGTTTCAAAATCGTGGAATGAAGGAAGACAGTGCATGAATTTTATATCTTCATTTCCTGTAGCCTTTAATAAGTCCATAGTTACTTTATAGGGTGAAAGCAATTTTACTCTTTCAGGTATTAAGTCTTCTTCTCCCATGGAGGCCCAAATATCGGTATAAATTACATCTGCCCCTTTTACGCAATCTATATTATCGGATACTTCTATTGTTGCACCGGAATAAGCAGCTATCTCTTGCACCTGTCTCATGGTTTCGTCATCCAGTTGGTCTGCTAACACCTTAGGTCCGTAGGCAACATAGTGCATTCCCATTTTTGCACATCCATACATCCAGGCATATGACATATTATTCCTTATATCTCCGGCAAATACCACCTTGACCTTATTTAGAGGCTTTGCAACATGTTCTTCGATTGTAAGCATATCAGCCAATATTTGGGTAGGATGATCCACGTCGGTTAAACCGTTCCATACGGGTATCCCTGAAAATTTTGCCAGGTCTTCAACAACTTTTTGCTCATAGCCTCTATATTCAATACCGTCATAAAACCTTCCAAGGACCTTAGCTGTATCTTCCAATGATTCTTTTTTACCCATTTGTGAACTGCCTGAATCCAAATAAGTTACATGTGCCCCTTCCTCCAAAGCAGCAACCTCAAAAGCACATCTTGTCCTGGTTGATGTTTTATCAAATAATAAAACAATATTTTTCCCGGTTAACAAATAATTAGTGGTTCCTGATCTCTTTTTTTCTTTAAGATTCTCTGATAAATCAAGTAAATATCTAATTTCTTCCGATGTGAAATCCATTAATGTTAAAAAACTTCTTCCTTTTAAATTTACTGCCATAAAAGTTCTCCTTATAATAATTATAAATTTTTTTGCATGTTTAATATATTATCAAAACTTGTTATAAATTGCAATGATTATTTATAGGAAATTATTTATAAGTTTTCTCTGACTAAAGGCATGCTCATGCACCTTGGCCCACCCCTGCCTCTTGATAACTCAGAGCTTGGCATTATGTGAGTCTTTATTCCTTCATCCTGCAGCATATTATTAGTCACATAATTCCTTGAATAAACAATCACTTCCCCCGGTGAAATACACAGTGTATTAGAGCCGTCATTCCACTGTTCTCTTGATGCATCTACAGCACTGTTTCCCCCACATTTAATGAGTTTAACCTTATCAATACACAGTTCTTCTTGAAGTACATCCTCAAGGGATCCTCTTTCTTCGGTAATATTGATTTTTCCGTCCACTTTTTTGAGAATATAAACGGCTATATCTGATTTAATATTCGGATGTATTGTAAATTTGTCATAATCAACCATTGTGAATACTGTATCTAAATGCATAAAAGCCCTTGTCTTAGGTATATCTATAGCCAATACCTTTTTAAAAGAGCTTTCTTCCGTCAATACTAAATTAGCAAATTTTTCAATTGCATTTGGATTAGTTCTTTGAGAAATACCTACAGCAATAGTTTCTTTGTTCAGCACAAGAATATCCCCTCCTTCAAGAGAATAATCTTCAGTTCTATCATATAACAATTTTGTTCCTTTATAAGTTGGATTGTAATTAAAAATGTACTTTCCAAAAAGTGTTTCCCTGTTTCTTGTCGCAGTCAACATTCTGTGAATAGATACTCCGTTACCCACAGTAGCAAAAGGATCCCTTGTAAAATATAAATTTGGCATGGGATCAATTATAAAAGGATATTGATTACTTAAAAAATCCACTAAACCAGGACCCCTATAGTCCTTTATTTCAGACTTTCTTATACCCTCCATCATTTTGAGAACCATTTCCTTCTCATCAGAAAAAGATAGAAAATAATCCTTCAAAATTCCAGTCTCTCTATCTTCTTTTATGCCCGCTTCTTCAATGTATTCATCAATAAATTTCGATTTGATTTCACCATTGTTAAGCGACTCCACAACTAAATCTTCCAAATAAACAACTTCCACCCCATTATTTTCGAAAAGGTTGGCAAAGGCATCATGCTCTTGCTGCGCGATTTCTAAATATGGTATATCATCAAAAAGCAATCTGTCAAGATATTCCGGCATCAAATTCTCTAATTCTTTCCCTGGTCTATGCAATAGTACCTTTTTTAACTTTCCGATTTCAGAATATACATTAATAGATAAATTATTCACATTATCACCACCTGTATATATTTTAATAACGTTTGCAATTTTTGTCAAGTAGTTTTTATATTTATTAAGCTTCATCATATTTATGCATTTCCAATAAATAACTATATTCTTCCTTTTTACATTCTTATCGGTTCATATAACAAAAAATGCACAGTTACATTCAACTGTACATTTTTGTTTAAACCGGCGACGTCCTACTTTCCCGGGCAGTCTCCCGCCAAGTATCATCAGCGCTGAAGAGCTTAACTTCCGTGTTCGGGATGGGAACGGGTGTGTCCTCTTCGCTATAGTCACCGGATGATGCCCTAACCCAATTTTATCGACCTTTAGGGAGAATAAAATTGCTGGTAGGCCATACGCAATAATCATCAAATTTGTATGAGCTCTTGCGAATAAACAAATTTGCTATGATTGCCTGCGTGAAAGTTTAGAACTCTCAAAATCGCATAGGAAAACTTAGGTCAAGACCTCGACCTATTAGT
>CAZTXR010000067.1:0-8748 GCA_964617605.1 uncultured Clostridia bacterium
GGAGCAGCAGGTGCATTAGGAGCCAAATATTTGGCGAGACCTGATTCTAAATCATTGTTGATTGTTGGTGCAGGACATGTATCAACTTTTCAGATAGCAGCTGCATTACTGCTTTTCCCTAAAATAGAAAATGTTATGATTTATGATCCGATTAACTTTGATACTGCTAATAAGAAGGTAAATACCATTATTGATACATTAAATAATAATTTTGATATTGATGTTGATGGAAAAGTGAAATTTACAGCTGTAAAAGATATAAAAGAAGCAACAGGCAAAAGCGATATTATTATTACGGTAACCCCATCGAAAAAACCAATTATTATGAAGGAATGGGTTAAGCCGGGCACTCATTTCAGCTGCATAGGTGCTGATATGTCCGGTAAGGAAGAAATAGATCCTGAAATATTTAGGGATGCAAGAATATTTGGAGATGATATTACTCAATGCGTAAATGTAGGTGAAACAGAAATACCTGTATCTATGGGTATTATAAAAAAAGAAGATATGGCAGGAGAAATAGGCGATATTATTGCAGGAAAAACAATCGGCAGAGTAAATGATAATCAGATTACGATATTTGATGCAACAGGTATAGCACTGCTTGATTTAGCTACAGCAAAATTAGCACTTGATGAAGCAAAAAAGGTATCTTTGGGAAGTACCGTTAACATATAAAAATAAAAACGGAGGATTGAAATGAAAATTAAAACTTTTAAAGTTGAGCAGTGGATGAATGATTATGAAGATGATGCTATTTATAACTTAGGCGAAACTTGCATTGACTCAATGACTTTAGGTGAATTGATAGAGTTTTCAGGTCAAAACCCTGATGAATATTTATCTGCATTAAAGAATAAAAGGATGACTTATGGTCATATTTACGGCTCACCGGAACTGCTAAAAGGAATTTCAAGTTTATATAAAGATATTTTACCAAAACAAGTTATTCCTACTCATGGCGCCATAGGTGCAAATCACCAGGTTATTATTTCCATGATTGAGCCTCATGACAACATGGTATCCGTAATGCCTACTTATCAGCAGCACTATTCAATACCTGAATCAATTGGGGCAGAAGTAAGAATTCTTCAATTATCACCAGAAAATAATTTTCTTCCTGATTTGAACTTGTTAAGAAGCTTGGTGGATAAAAATACAAAGATGATTACAATAAACAATCCGAACAATCCCGCAGGCTCATTGATTCCGGATGATGTTATGATGGAAATTGTAGAAATAGCTAGGGGTGTTGATGCATATATTTTATCTGATGAAGTGTACAGGGGAATATCTGAAGACGGAAGTTATATGACATCAATTGCAGATTTATATGAAAAAGGAATTTCTGTAGGAAGCATGTCAAAGATTTTCTCTCTTGCCGGACTTAGAATGGGCTGGATTGTTTCAAAAGATGAAGAAGTAATAGATGCATGCCGCAAAAGAAGAGATTATGACACAATAAGCTGCGGTCAGTTGGATGATATGTTTGCAGGCTTGGCACTTGCCAATAAGGAAAAGATATTTGGCAGAAATAAAAAGATTCTATTAAAAAACAGGGAGGTTTTAGACCAGTGGGTAAATGAAACTCCGGAAGTAGGTTATGTTAAACCGGTTGCCGGAACTACAGCTCTCGTATATTACAGCAAAGACATTCCTTCTTATGATTTATGTATTAAGCTAATTAAAGAAAAAGGGGTTTTGTTTACTCCCGGCTCATGCTTTGAAATGGAAGGCTGTGTTAGAATTGGATATGCATTTGATTCAAAAACATTAAGAACAGGATTAGACAAGTTTACTGAATTATTAAGAGAAATATAAGGATGACAGGAATGCTTATTATTTATAAGTATTCCATTCTTATAATTTTGAAGAAATTTTTGATAAATTGACAGACGTTTTAGGAGGAAAAATGGTAAATTTCAAGGATGTGTTAAACGCAAGAAACAGGATTCAAAAATATATTTCTTTAACTCCATTAGACTTTTCAATCGAGCTAAGCAGCAAAACGAAGGTATATTTAAAATTGGAATGCCAACAAAAGCAAAAGGCTTTTAAAGTAAGAGGCGCATTAAGCAAAATTTCATCTTTGACAGATGAAGAGAAACAAAGAGGCGTAATTGCAGTTTCTTCAGGGAATCATGGAGCCGGAGTAAGTTTTGCAGCTCATTTCTTAGGTGTAAAAAATGCAAAGGTATTTGTTCCTGAAACAGCGCCAAAAGCTAAGGTTGATAAAATAAAATATTATGGTGCTGAAGTTGTTCAGATTGGCAAAAACTATGATGAAGCACATAAGATAGCCATAGAAGAAATGAAAAAGAATAATATGACCTATATTGATTCTTGTTCAGATATTCAATTAATAGCAGGACAGGGTACTGTAGGGCTTGAAATTATGGAGCAAAATCCTGATATTGATGTAATTATTGTTCCCATTGGCGGCGGGGGACTTATAACAGGAGTAAGCATTGCAGCTAAGCACATGAAGCCGGATGTTAAAATTGTAGGAGTTCAGACAGCAGCATGTCCGGCAATGGTTAAATCATTGGAGGATAATGTTTTATATGAGGAATTCCCATCGGAGGATAGTATTTGTGATGCATTAATAGGAGGGGTTACAGAAATACCTTTTAAAATGGCGAAACAGTGCATTGATGATATTATTGTTGTCAGCGAAGAATCAATAAAAAAAGCAACCAAGATTCTATTGACAGAAGATAAGGTTGTATCTGAACCATCAGGGGCTGTGGGAGTCGCAGCATTATTGGAAAACCCTCGTTACTTTGAAGGGAAAAATATTGCAATAGTTGTTACCGGTGGCAATTTGGATAAAGGATTAATGCAGAACATAATATCAGATTAATGAGGTGAAGCATGTATAGGGATGAAATAAAAATATTGAGCAATAAATATTTAAATGATATAATTAATTTTAGACATCAATTCCATATGTACCCTGAATTAGGGCATAAGGAATTTAATACAGCTAAAGCAGTTGCAAAAGAACTGACAAGGCTTAATATTGAAGTTGCAGAAAATGTTGCAGGAACCGGTGTTGTGGGAATTTTAAAAGGCAAATATCCGGGAAAAACTGTCATGCTTCGGGCTGATATGGATGCTTTGCCAATATGGGAAAATACGGAGGTACCTTATAAATCAAAGGTTGACGGTGTAATGCACGCTTGCGGTCATGACGGACATACGGCATCATTATTAGGCGTTGCCATGATTTTAAGTGAATTAAGTGAATATTTACATGGAACTGTTAAATTTGTTTTTCAACCGGATGAAGAGTATGACAGCGGAGCAAAACAGATGGTTGAAGGTGGAATACTTGAAAGTCCTCATGTAGATGCTGCCTTTGGAATGCATCTTTGGGGAGCATTTACAGAAGGAAGTGTTAAGGTTAAACATGGACCTGCAATGGCAGCACCGGACAAATTTATTTTTAAAGTAATCGGCAAGGGCGGTCATGGTTCAACACCTCATCTTTGTGTTGACCCTGTAATGATAACTGTACAAGCAATCAACAATATGCAGTCCATTATAAGCAGGAGAAAAAACACATTTAATCCGGCTGTAATTTCATTTTGTTCAATTAAGGGTGAAAGCACCTATAACACAATACCCGAGACTGTTGAAGTAATAGGAACCATAAGAACCTTCGACCCGGCGCTAAGATTATGGATTATTGATTCAATGGAGCAGGTTTTAAAAGGTACCACAGAATGCCAAGGGGCTAAGTATGAATTTATTATAGATGAAGAATATGCCCTTCCACCGGTTATAAATGATTATAATCTTACTGATTTAGTTCAAAATGCAGCTGAAAAGGTACTTGGAAAGGAAAATGTGGAAGTCCTGAGAGAACCTTTGATGGCAGCAGAGGATTTTTCGTACTTTTCTCAAGCAGTACCCTCATCATTTTTCTTTGTGGGAATTTCACCTGACGGCAATGAGGTTGCCCATCACAGCCCTGACTTTCAGTGGAATGATAAGGTTCTTTATACATCAGTATGTGCTATGGCGCAAACGGCGGTTGATTTTTTAAGAGGAAATGAATAGTATTAAATAAAAGGTATATAAGAAAGAGAGCTGTTTCTTATGGAAATTATAATTTCAATTTTTAAGACAGCTCCTTTTTTTATTCATATGGAATTTCAATGGTGTAAATATTAAATAATCCACATTTTTCTCTTATATATTACTTTTATTAATTTAAGAGTATCATTAATTTTTGAAAAGTAAAATATGGGGTTTTTAAAAGGGCGATTTTGACTATTAGTAATTATTTTATTGGTTTGTATATATTTATTGCGGATTAATTGAAACAATGTTATAATATAAGTAATCAATATACAGAAGTGTATTACTAATATTAATATCAATAATATGGAAGGAATTTTATGAACAACAGTATAACAATCAAAAATCAATTCATCAATGAACAAGTTTTAACTTACGAACAAGGAAGTACGGAAAGAACCGAACTCGAAAAAGAGTTGAATAAGGTGAAAAATTCATTTATAGAAATTCCTTTAATAATTGGAGGCAAGAAAATCCTAACCTGGAATAAAGGTAAATGTATACTTCCACACAATCATAAGAAAATTATTGGCGAATACCATAAAGCTGGTAAAGAAGAAGCTTTGCTGGCAGCAGAAGCTGCTTTACAAGCAAAAGAAATGTGGGCAAATATGCCCTGGCAATCGAGAGCATCAATTTTTTTAAGGGCTGCTGAATTGGCGTCAGGTCCTTGGAGAGCTAAGCTCAATGCTTCTACAATGCTTACACAAAGCAAAACATATAAACAGGCAGAAATAGATTCTGCTTGTGAGATGATTGATTTTTTTAGAAACAATGTTGAATGTTTAAAGGACATATACATGGAGCAACCCATTTCTTCTAAGGGTATATTTAACAAGACTGAATATAGACCATTGGAAGGATTTGTTTACGCGGTATCTCCCTTTAATTTTACGGCAATTGCAGCAAATTTATCATCAGCTCCGGCCCTTGCAGGAAACACGGTGGTGTGGAAGCCTTCCTCCAATACTGTTTACTCTGCATATATTGTTTATCAATTATTAAAAGAAGCAGGTCTGCCGGATGGAGTAATAAATTTCATACCTGGTAATGCTGATGAAATAAGTGATGTAATTTTTAAAAGCCCGGAGCTTAGCGGTATTCATTTTACAGGCTCTACGCAGGTGTTTCAGAATATGTGGAAAACCGTCGGGAATAACATTGCTAATTACAAAACCTTCCCAAGGCTTGTAGGTGAAACAGGAGGTAAGAATTATGTAATAGTTCATAATTCGGCGAATTTAAATTCGGCTGCACGTGGCATAATTGACGGAGCCTTTGAATACCAGGGGCAAAAATGCTCTGCTGCATCAAGGGCCTATATTGCAAAAAGTGTTTGGCCGGATTTAAGGCAATTACTTTTAGAAAAATCAGCAAAACTGAAGATTGGCGATGTAGAAGAGACAGATACATTTATGGGGGCGGTGATTGACCAAAAATCCTTTAATAAAATTAAAGGATACATTGATTATATTAAAAGCTCTCAAGATGCAAACATAATATTTGGCGGCGGCTGTGATGACGGGAGAGGTTATTTTGTGGAGCCTACAATTGTTGTAACTGATGATCCTAAGTTTAAAACAATGAAGGAAGAAATATTCGGCCCTGTATTGACAATTTATGTTTATGAAGATGAAAACTTTCTGCAAATGCTAAATTTAGTCAATGAAACATCTGTGTACGGATTGACAGGTTCTATTTTTGCCAAGGACAGGTCAATAATTTTGCAAACTGAAAAGATTCTTTTAAATTCTGCCGGTAATTTTTATATTAATGACAGACCTACCGGCGCAGTAGTTGGTCAGCAACCATTTGGTGGGGGAAGATTATCCGGAACTAATGACAAGGCCGGTTCAAAATTAAACCTTTATAGATGGATGAGCCCAAGAGTAACCAAGGAAAACTTAGTAAATTAACCGTGTAATCAGCAGAAGCTGCCTTTCAATAAAGCTAATAATATTATTTTTAACCTATAAGTCAATTTAAGAATAGTAAGTTTAACTTTAACTCACCAAAGTATTCTTGACTGCAAATACATTTAATAGTAGAATAATTATAAAAATACTGCAAAAATATGCACGGAGGAAAATATGAAACCAACAATAAATCCAAAGATTTCAATTTTAGGAGTAGCGCTTGATCTTGGTGCAGGAACACCCGGGGTAAGCTTAGGGCCATCAGCAATACGTTATGCAGGGGTTGTGGAAAAACTTACAAATATCGGTTATGATGTGGAAGATGAGGGAGATATTCTAGCAAATAAGCCTGTCAGTCCCTTAACTGATGGGATTAAGCTGAGATATTTAGATGAAATTACAAGAGTTAATACGGAATTATGCAATAAGGTATCTAAAATAATGGATGAGGGAAGGTTTCCCTTAGTTTTGGGAGGAGATCACAGCATTGCTATAGGAACAATAGCAGGTGTAGCACGGCACAAGAAAAATCTTGGTGTAATCTGGTTTGATGCACATGGCGATATAAATACTGAAGAAACATCTCCGTCAGGTAATATTCATGGCATGCCTGTTGCCGTCAGCTTAGGTTATGGCCACGAAAGACTTACTTCAATCGGGGGATTTGCTCCGAAAATACAACCGGATAAATTTGTTTACATCGGCTGCAGGGATTTGGATTCAGGTGAGAGGAAGGTTCTTAAAGAATTAGGTGTTACTGTATTTACTATGCATGAAGTAGATAAATACGGAATGACATATATTATAGAACAAGCAATAAAAATTGCAGGAGAGGGAACAGACGGAATTCATGTAAGCTTCGATGTGGACAGTTTAGACCCCATATATGTTCAAGGAACAGGAACAAGGGTGCCGGGAGGTCTGACCTACAGGGAAGGAAATTTGGCCTTAGAAATGATTGCCCTATCAGAAAAGCTGGTAAGTGCAGAATTTGTTGAAGTAAACCCTTTAATAGATAATAAAAATTCAACGGCAAAAACTACAGTATCATTGATGGGCTCCTTGCTTGGTGAATGGTTGATATAAAAAATATAAAAATAAATAGTATATAGCTGCTGCCTCATTAGAGGCAGTAATTTTTTTGTATATGAAGCCTTGGCTGCTGAATTTTTACCCAAATAATTTTACTTGAAAGGGTTTTGGATGTGATGTAGAATATTATAGCTGCAGTAAATAAAGGAAATGCTTAGGGGTAAACAAATGGCAGAAAAGCATTATGATTCAAAAATCATAAGAAAGCAAATACTTCTTCTTATAATTCCGGTAATGCTGGAAAATATATTTCAAATGTCTGCAGGACTTATATCTTCTGCGATGATAGGAAGACTTGATCCTGCCTTAATTTCGGCCCAGGGAGTAAGTTCAAGAATAACAGGAATATTATGGGCCTTATTTAAAGGCATCGGGGTAGGTGCCACTGTAGTAATGGCGAAAGCAAAAGGTGAAGGAGATTTTGCAAAAAGTAAAAGAATATTTGAACAAACAGTAATTACTGGGTGTATGATTGCAATCTTGTTTATTTTGACTTTTATGTTCTTTTCAGCCGATATTTTGCCATTTTTTACTGATAATAAAGAAATATTGTCAAATGCGGGTCAGTATATAAGAATAGTTATTTTTACGGCTCCATTTCTTATGATTATGTCAGCAGTTACCGGAGCTTTTCAAGCTAACGGAAATACAAAGACACCTATGTACATTGCAATAATAATGAATATAATCAATATTGCAATCGGATATGTACTTATATACGGGAAATTTGGATTTCCCAAATTATCATTGCTTGGCGCTGCTATAGCCCTATTAATCTCCCAAGTTTGTGGGGCTCTGTTAGGAATATATCTTTTATACAATAAAAAACACGGATTATTTAGTACTATAATCAGTAAAAACTTTTTTAAGTTTGATTTAGGCACATTAAAGTCAGTATATTCCTTAGGCATACCTGCTGCCTTTGAGCAAATGTTTTGGCAGTTTTCAGCAATAATAATGAGTAAGGCAATTCTTACCTATGGTGAGGTAACCTTTGCTGCATATCAATTAGGCCTGCAGGCAGAGCTTATGTCAGAAATGCCGGCAGTTGGTGTTGGTATTGCGGCTACTTCTATGACAGCAAATGCTATAGGTAAAAAGGATGGAGCATTATTAAAAATATATACTAAACAGTTAATAACAACATCTACAGCTATAAGTTTGTTTTCTTCATTTCTGATAATTGCCTTTCCGGGCCTTTTCATGAGCTTTTTCACAAATAACCCGGATATTAAAGTTATTGGTATTACTTATTTGATTGTAATGGGATTCATACAAACACCCCAAAATTTATCAAAGGTATTGAGCGGTACTATTCGCTCGGCAGGTTATAAAAATATTCCGATGATAATACAATTTGTAGGAATTTGGTGTGTTAGGGTCCCAATGGCATTGATTTTTACTTATGTTCTCAAATTAGATGTAATATTTATATGGCTGTCAATGGGGGCAGACCAAATATTTAAATTTACTTTGAGCGCAATCATATATAAAGTTAAAAAGGTTGATGAAATTCATGAACCATATGGGATATAATCATAATAAATTTCACTATTATCTAAAATTCGATGGCAATTATATGATTTCTGTTATAGAATGAATATAGACAAATATCCGTTTGTGGAAATATTATGAAGGAGAAATATCATGACTT
>CAZTXR010000068.1:0-8629 GCA_964617605.1 uncultured Clostridia bacterium
AATTTATAATGATGACGTTTCGTTTGCTTACGATTAGTAATAATTTCGAAAAATGACATGAAATCGCTTTACTAATTTCTTTTTTAGTGATAACATTAATAATCATATTTTTGCATGCCGATATTTATAAAAGCGCATCATTTATTTAAATTATCTTTGGGTAAAATATAAATTACCTTTCACAGGAGACTCACAATTTATCAGATAATTACAATTATAAATTCTATTGATATATTGGGGGCTTTCGGTTTAGCAAAATCAATATAAGGAGATGAATATATGGATTGGAAAAAAGAACTGTTAAGCAATTTAACCAGCGCCGAGGAAATAAACGAGGCATTAGACCTTCATTTATCCTCTGATGAAATTTCGAAATTAAAAGATATTATTGATAGGTATCCCATGTCTGTGCCAAAATACTATTTATCATTGATTAATAAAGATGACCCGGATGATCCGATAAAAAAATTATGCATACCATCAATAAAAGAAACTGATATGAGCGGAAGTTTTGATACAAGCGGTGAGGCTGACAACACTGTAGTTGAAGGCCTGCAGCATAAATATAAACAAACGGGAATGCTTCTGTCAACCAGCAACTGTGCCATGTACTGCAGACATTGTTTCAGGAAAAGACTTGTAGGTCAAAATGATGATGAAGTCAATAAACATTTTGAGTATATAATAAACTATATCAATGACCATAAAGACATGACCAATGTTTTGATTTCAGGTGGGGATGCTTTTTTAAACAGCAACAAAAAAATTGAAAATTATTTAGATAAATTATCAAAAATAAAACACTTGAAATATATACGTTTTGGCACAAGAACACCGGTTGTATTCCCTGTAAGGATATACAGCGATGAAGAGCTGTTAAATGTTTTGGAACATTATAATAAAATAAAACAAATATATCTAGTAACTCATTTCAATCATCCGAATGAAATAACAAGGGAGTCTGTAAAAGCTATAGAAGAGATAAGAAACAGAGGAATTGTTCTAAGAAATCAGACGGTTTTGTTAAAAGGTGTAAATGACAATTCGAAAACTTTGGAAATATTAATGAAAAATTTGATTGAAATAGGTGTGGTGCCTTACTATATATTCCAGTGCAGACCTGTTTCAGGGGTAAAAAATCAATTCCAGGTTCCCCTTATGGCAGCTTGTAAAATAATTGATGATGCCAAGCAAAATTTAAGCGGAATGGATAAATCCTTTAAATATGCCATGAGCCATAACACAGGCAAAATTGAAATAATAGGCAGCATAAATGAAGGAAGGATGTTGTTTAAATATCATCAGGCAAAATACAAAAAAGACAGCGGAAGAATATTTGAGTTGAAAATGGAAGAAAATCAAGCATGGCTTCCGGATGAATTTTAACTTAATAAAAACAAATAAAAAAATACAATTCTTTTTCAGATTGTATTTTTTATTTGCTTTTATTCCGAGTAGGTGAACATCAAGAAGTATTCTACTACCCATATATTTATTATAAAAGGCTCTCTTCTTCAGCTTCTGTGTCTCCTTCAGTTGAAGCCGCACCTGTCCTCTTTGTTTCAACAATGGAAATTATAACTTGTTCAGGGTCTCCTTCGGGAGTTATACCATCAGGAAACTTTACATCTTTTAAATAAATATTTTCTACCTTGTCAATATCGGATACATCAATAGCTATATCATTAGGGATATCCTGCGGTAATCCTTTAACCGCAATTACATCTGCTTGCCTTAAAGGCATTAATTTTTTATGTTCCAAGGCTTCTGCCCCTCTTAGAACAAGCGCTAAATCGGCACGGATTTCTTCCTTTAAAGAAACTTCTTGGAAATCAACGTGAAGCATTTCGCCTTTTACAGGCGCCAGCTGGATATCTTTAACCATAGCTGTTAATACTCCATCCTTCATGGTTAATTTAAACAATGCATTTCTTCCATATGATGAAAGTCCTTTTCGCAAATCATCTGCTTTAACACTTACTGAAAAAGAATCTTTACCCTTGCATGAAATGCTTCCCGGCAAATAACCTTCCTTTCGAAGTTTTTTACTGGTCCTGCTGTTGGGTTTCTCCCTTTTTTCAATTTTCAATACTCCTACTGACATTGTATTCCTCCTTAAATTTTATGCTATTAGTTTTAATTAACACCTCCAGGTATTTAGCTTATAAATAGCAATTTATAATAAATAGTTGAACGACTATTCAACTTTTATATACTAAGTATACTACATTTGTAAGAAAAGTCAATGCTTAGGAGAGCTTTTCAATTTCCTCCAATAATCTGGCAACTATATCTTCTTCCTTTACCTTGCCGATTATTTCACCCTTCTTAAATAATAAAGCTTCTCCAACACCTCCGGCAATACCTATGTCCGATTGTCTCGCTTCTCCCGGCCCGTTTACCGCACAGCCCATTATAGCAACTGTAATAGGTTTATTCACATTCTTTAATCCTTCCTGAATAATTTTAGTCAGCTCAATAAGCTGTATTTTGGTTCTGCCGCAGGTAGGGCAAGTAATATAATTTATTCCGAAATTCCTTAAGTTTAAGCTTTTTAAAATTTCCCTTGCAACCTTAACCTCTTCCCTTGGGTCATCTGTTAAGGATATTCTCAATGTATCTCCTATTCCCTCAGCTAAAAGGCTTCCCACACCGATTGCAGAGCGTATGCTTCCCTCAAATAATGTTCCCGCGTGGGTAATTCCAAGATGCAGCGGATAATTAACCTTAGATGCCATGCTTTTGTAGGCATCTATTGTCATTTTTATATCGGTACCCTTCATGGAAATTACAATATTTCCATAATCAAGATCCTCCAAAATTTTCACATGCTCTAAGGCAGACTCAACCATTCCTTCAGAAGTAGGAAGGCCCTTATATTTCTTTAATATTTCCTTATGTATGCTTCCTGCATTCACTCCTATTCTTATAGGAATATTCCTCGGCTTGGCTGCTTCCACAACACTTTTTACCCTATCCAAGCTGCCTATATTGCCCGGATTAATTCTTAATTTATCTATGCCCTGCTCAATGCTTTTTAATGCTAATCTGTAATCAAAATGTATATCCGCAACAAGAGGTATATGTATTTGTTTTTTTATTTCTTTAATAGCCTCAGCATCTTCCTTATCAGCAACAGCCACTCTAATAATTTCGCAGCCTGCCTCTTCTAATGCCAATATTTGATTAACAGTAGACTTAATATCCTTTGTGAAGGTGTTTGTCATGGATTGTACCGCTATTTGGGCACCATCTCCTATTTGAACATCACCAACCATAACCTTTGTGCTTCTTCTTCTGACTATTTTATCCATAATTACTCCTTTAAATCCTAAAAACCCGCAGTAAATCCTTATAAGTTATAAACAACATAAAACCGATTAAAACAACAAATCCGATAAAATGTATATAACCTTCCTTTTCTTGTGGAAGTGCCTTTCCCCTTATTCCTTCTACCGCTAAAAATATCAGCTTGCTTCCGTCCAAGGCAGGAATAGGAAGTAAATTCATAAATCCTAAATTTATGCTTATAAATGCTGCTAAGCTCAGCAATGAAAGTATTCCGCTTTGTGCAGCTTCCCCAACCATTGAAATTACCATTACGGGTCCGCCTAAAGCATCACTGCCCAATTTTCCCGTTATTAATTGGCCTATGGTTTTAAACATAAGCTCAATATAATAAACAGTTTTATACATTGAAGAAGAAATTGCAGTTATAAATGATTTTTCAAGCTGAGTATTAAATCTTACAGATATTTGCTCCAACAAATCAATATTATAGTCAAGAATCTCTCCTTTCCTGTCTACAGTAACCTTTACGGTATTTTTTGATTTTTCAACCTCTTCTATTAATTCATTCCATGTATTAATGGGAACATCATTTATTTTTACTACCTTGTCACCATTCATAATACCTGCCTTATATGCAGGTGATGTCATATCCGTTGGGGAAACTGTAGTTGTTGTTTCACCATTAACAAGGGTAGATGTGACACCTATAATTTTCCTGTAATTCTTGTTAATTTCTGTTTCTTTTACTTGACCGTCTCTTTCATATTCAACAGTAAATGTTCTTTTTTCAGATGATATTAATTCATAAAATATATCTTCCCATATATAAGCCCTGTCCCCGTTAATTGAAATTATTTTGTCTCCGGTTCTTAAACCCGCTTTGTATTCATTGGAATTTTCATCTATGTAATCCACATGATTACCGTAAACACCATAAGAAAAAGCAATTATCAAAAACAATACAAGAGCCAAGACAAAATTCATTACAGGACCTGCTGCAATTACTTTTGCCCTTTGTAAAATTGTTTTTGTTCCGTAGCTTGTAGGTGTTTTTGAATCCTCTTCTTCACCTTCCATTTGAACAAAACCGCCTATGGGAATAGCCCTTATAGAATAAACTGTTCCTTTTTTTTCTTTTTTAAATAAGGTTGGCCCCATTCCTATTGCAAATTCATATACTTTTATTCCTACGCTTTTAGCAGCTTTATAATGTCCAAATTCATGAACAAGGACAATAGCAGAAAAAACAAGAATTGACGCTATTATTGTTAACAAATATTTTCCCTCCGTTTATAGAAAAAGCGAAATAAAATAGTACACAGCAGGAGCAACAAATAAAACACTGTCAAATCTGTCCATTATACCTCCATGCCCGGGTAGTAAATAACCGAAATCTTTTATTTTGAATTCTCTTTTAATTTTAGATGCTGCAAGGTCACCTGCCATTGAAAATACAGATGCACTTATACTAAATATTATAATGTAAAAATATTTATTTATGCTTAAATAATTAAAAAATATTAATGATAATATTGTGCTTCCCACAATACCGCCAATTGCACCTTCAATAGTTTTATTGGGACTTACCTCAGGATACAATTTATTTTTACCCAATAATTTGCCGGTAAAATATGCAAATGTGTCTGTGCCAAATGCAATTATGTAAACAAGCCATACAAATTTCGAATTATTCAATAGCATCATATGATACATAAAAAAGACCACATATGATCCAATAAAAATTATTTCAGAAACCTTTTTTATATCAACCTTCTTGTTAAACACAAATATTATAAAATTTATCGATATGTACATAAACAAAAAAAAGTCGAAATAATGCTGATACTCTGTAACCTTTTCTATAAATAGCAAGGTTGCAAACATATAATTTACCAAAGATCCGTAATCAAATCCATTATCAAAAAATACTTTTGATAATTCATAAATTGCTATGCAAGTTATTCCAAAATATACAAAATCATAGATGGAGCCACCTAAATATGTTACAACAGCTATAAATGCTCCTCCTGCAAATCCGGTCAACACTCTTCGTCCCATAGTACACCGCCTAATTGCCGTATCTCCTTTTTCTTTGTTGATAATTTTCAATTGATTTCAATAATTCTTCTTTATTAAAATCCGGCCATAATACATCAGTGAAATAAAATTCAGTATACGCAAGCTGGTATAAAAGAAAATTGCTTAATCTTTTTTCACCGCTGGTCCTGATTAGCAAATCAGGGTCAGGCATGTTGTATGTAAACAGATATTTTTTAAAGCTTTCTTCATTTAATTCTTCTATGTTAATTTTATTATTTTCATAATCGCCAATTAAATCTTTTATTGCCCTTATTATTTCATTTCTTGAACCATAGCTTAATGCTATGTTGAGATGCAGCGTTTTGTTATTTTTGGTCAAATCAATGGAGCGTAAAATTTCTCTTCTTGTTTTATCCGGTAAATCCTCCAAATTGCCCATCATAGTTATTTTAACGTCGTTTTTATGGAGGTTATTCAATTCCTTAATAATGAATTCCATCAATAAGCCCATCAAGTAATCAATTTCTATTTTGTCTCTTTTCCAATTTTCTGTTGAAAATGCATAAACAGATAAATACTTCACACCAAGGTCTGCACAGTTTCTGACTAAGTCCGTCACCCTCAGAGCTCCCTCCCTGTGCCCCATTTTTGTCGGCAAATTGTTAATTTTTGCCCATCTTCTGTTTCCATCCATTATTACCGCTATATGTTCAGGAATAATTCCTGATCTCACTTGTTCCTCATTCATATCTGCCTCATAATAATAAAATAACATTGGGACATTCCTCTAAGCTTACCCTCATAGACTATCCCTACTTAGAGGTGTGTCCCCCCTCCTAAAAATAAGAAATATACAAGACAACTTTTTCATCAAGATAATTATCTCTGATAACATATGGTCTGTCTAAGTTATTGAATTTCTTATTGCTGCCTTTTATTTTTATTATATTTATAATTTTGTTTTCGTTCTTTAGTTTACTAAGTGCTTCTAATAAGGGATAACCGATTAAACTATCCATTTTAAACCTCTAATATTTCTTTTTCCTTTTCCTTATATATATCATCAACAATGCTTATGTATCTGTCAGTTAACTTTTGCATATCCTCTTCTGCTCTTTTTAAATCATCCTTAGTTATTTCGCTTTGTTTTTCTAACTTCTTAATTTCATCAATTGCATCCCTTCTTATATTTCTTACTGCAATTTTAGAATTTTCTATTTCTTTTTTAACAACTCTCAATAAATCTTTTCTTCTTTCTTCCGTAAGAACAGGAATTACTAATCTGATAATTTTTCCGTCATTTGTAGGGTTAATACCTAAGTCTGATGTCAATATGGCTTTTTCGATATCTCTCAGAGCACTGGAGTCCCAAGGCTGAATTAGGATGGCTCTCGGTTCAGGTACAGAAATATTTGCAATTTGATTTAGGGGTGTCATTGTACCATAATAGCTAACCTGAATTTTATCAACCAATTTTGGATTTGCCTTGCCCGCCCTAATGGTAGCAAGTTCTTCCTTTAGAAAATTAACTGATTTTCTCATTGTTTCTTCTGCTTTCATTACTAAATCTTTAAACATACTATGCCTCCTTAATTATAGTTCCTATATTTTCTCCTGAAATTATTTTTTCAATACTTTCAGGATTTTCTATTCCAAAAACTAAGATAGGTATTTTATTGTCCATACATAAGGATGTTGCCGTTGAATCCATTATTTTAAGCCCCTTGTTCAATACATCAATATAACTAAGTTCATCAAATTTTAAAGAATCCGGATTTTTTTTAGGGTCATCGCTATAAACGCCATCAACCCCATTTTTTGCTAAAAGTATAATCTCCGCGTTAATTTCTGCAGCCCTTAATGCAGCTGTTGTATCCGTGGAGAAATACGGATTTCCGGAGCCCCCGGAAAATATTACAACCCTGCCCTTTTCCAAGTGTCTGACAGCTTTTCTTCTGATATAGGGTTCAGCTATCTGTCTCATTTCTATAGCTGTTTGAAGTCTTGTTTCAACATTTATGTTTTCTAAGGCATCTTGAAGTGCAAGACCATTTATAATGGTACCAAGCATTCCCATATAATCTGATGTGGTTCTGTCCATATCCTTGGCACTGGCACCTCGCCAAAAATTGCCTCCTCCCACAACTATTGCCACTTCTACACCCATTTCAACAACATTTTTTATAACATATGAAATTCTGGTAACTATTTCTGAATTAATGCCGTGACCTGTATTGCCGGATAAGGCTTCTCCGCTGATTTTTAGCACTACTCTTTTATATTTGCACATAAAACCTCCTGAATTATATTTATTTTAATGGAGAACCATTCAGTTCTCCATTATGATTACAGGATTATAAACCCATTTGTTTTGCTACTTCATCAGCAAAATTCTCAGATTTTTTCTCTATTCCTTCCCCAACTTCATATCTTAATACTCCGGTAACCTTTATGTCACTGCCTAATCGTTTTGCCGTTTCACTTATTACCTTCTTAACTGTCATGTCGGCATCTTTAACAAAAGCCTGTTCCAATAAGCAAACTTCCTTAAGCTCTTTTTGAAGTCTTCCTTCAACCATTTTTTCAACAATATGCTGTGGTTTTCCTTCATTTAAAGCTTGAGCAATAAGAATTTCTCTTTCATGTGCTATAAATTCAGCATCAACAGCATCTGTTGAAATATACTTCGGATTCATTGCTGCAACCTGCATTGCCAAATCCTTGCCTAATACACTTAATTCTACTCTGTCTCCTTCAGATTCCAAAGCAACAACTACGGAAATCTTGCCCCCGCCGTGTATGTAATCAACAACAAGCCCATTTAGAACCTGAACTTGGCCAAATCTTCTTACAGACATATTTTCACCGATTTTTGCTATTTTATCGGTTAAAGTGTCTTGAACCGTTTTTCCGCCTGCAAGTACAACTGCTTTTAATGCCTCCACATCTTTTGGATCATTGTCAATAACTGCTTGTGCTGCTTCTATAACGAATTGCTTAAATTCTTCATTTTTTGCAACAAAGTCAGTTTCTGAATTTACCTCTATTGCAACTCCTTTTTTGCCGTCTGCTGATATTAATGCTCTAGTAAGTCCTTCCGCAGCAATCCTTCCTGATTTTTTCGCAGCTTGCGAAAGACCTTTTTCTCTTAAATAATCAATTGCTTTTTCAATATCTCCGCCTGTTTCTTTTAATGCCTTCTTGCAGTCCATCATTCCCGCATTTGTTTTGTCTCTTAATTCCTTTACCATTGAAGCTGTAATTTCCATTTAATAACCTCCATAATTTAAAAAGAAGG
>CAZTXR010000069.1:0-8620 GCA_964617605.1 uncultured Clostridia bacterium
TTTATAAAGCTTCATGATGATAATCATGAAGCTTTATTATGAATATCTTGACAATTGATGGTAATAATATTATTATAAATATGAAAAATGAAAATAATAGAACAATTTATCTATTTATAATGTTGAGGGAGTATTCAATATGAAAAGAATAATAATGGATGATTTACTAAAATGGAAAGACAGAAAGGATAGAAAACCATTAATCATAAAAGGTGTTCGTCAATGTGGAAAGACATACATACTTAATGAATTTGGAAAAAGATGCTATGATGGCATAGCTTATTATAATTTTGAAGGAAATCCTTCTCTTGCAGAGCGTTTTGAACAAGATCTTGACCCGGAACGAATTATTATGGAACTTGGAGTTTTAAACGGGAAAAAAATAGACCCTAATACTACGCTTATAATATTTGATGAAATTCAATTCTGTAATAAAGCTTTGACATCATTAAAATATTTTAGCGAGAAATTACCGGAATATCATATTGTTTGTGCAGGTTCACTTTTGGGAATTTCCTTGTCTAAGCCCCTGTCCTTTCCTGTGGGCAAGGTGGATTTTCTAACGATGTATCCTATGAACTTTTATGAGTTTCTTCATGCTTGCGGGGAAGATATGCTTGTTGAGTATACTGAAAAAAATATTAATTTAAATACACCTATACCAAAGATGTTTGAAGATAAGCTTAAAACATTGCTTAAAACATATTTTGTTACAGGTGGGATGCCGGAAGCTGTAAAGGTATGGATTGATACAAAAGATATTGAAGAGGTTGAAAGAAAGCAGGATGATATACTAAATTCTTATGAGTTGGATTTTGCAAAGTATGCACCTGCAACGGATTTCCCCAAGCTTTCATTAATATGGAAAAGTATTCCCGGTCAGCTTGCCAGAGAAAATGGAAAATTTGTTTATGGTTACGTAAAACCCGGAGCCAGGGCGAAGGATTTGGAGGATTCACTGCAATGGCTTATTAGTGCAGGAATGATTTACAAGGTCAATAAAATAGAGAAGCCTTCTATTCCTTTATCTGCTTATGAAAATCAAAAATATTTTAAAATATATATGTCGGATATAGGTCTTATGAGAAGGCTTTCAAGGCTTCCTGCTTCATTTATATATGAGGATTCAGGACTTTATACAGAATTTAAAGGTGCATTAACAGAAAATTACATATTGAATGAGTTGGTGAATTTGCTGAAGGGAGTACCATATTACTGGAAATCAGGTAATACTGCAGAAGTGGATTTTATCGCACAGCTTAATAATAAAATCATTCCCGTTGAAGTAAAATCAGCATTGAATGTAAAGTCTCGCAGCCTAAGTGTTTATCGAGACAAATATAAGCCTGAGGTTTCTGTCAGAACTTCAATGCAGAATATTAAAAATAACGAAGGATTAATCAATATTCCGCTTTATATTTTCTGGATGATTAAAACGCTTATACAGTAAATATATGTAATAGTGATTCTGATATATGAGTTTCAAGCTGTATGGGAGGCGGGGGGACCTTGTATTATTCAGGATTTAAAATAAATATTAAAATTGACTAAATGGAAATAATAAGGTAAAATTATGCAAGATATGATTGCTTGAGGAAAATATGGGACATATAGGCGTTGTAATTGAAAAATACAGACAGGCCCTTGATATGAGCAGAAGGGAACTTGCAGAAAATATTTGCTCCGAAAAATATATATATTTAATTGAAAAAGGCGAAAGAACGCCGTCGGTAGAATTATTGAAGCAATTGGGAGACAGACTGGGTGTGCACTTATTTGATTACCATCATTACGTAGATACTCAAGACCCCTTTAGAGTAAGGAAGTTAATGAGAACATTTTATATGTGCAGAATAAATCTTAATCTGAACTTGCTTGATGAACTTACTCAGGAAGCAAAAGATATACCTGATTTTAAAAAACAACCATGGTCATTTGAAATTAGCTTAAATAATATTTATCATAAGGCACTAATCGAAAAAAACTATGGCCAATCTTTAGTTGACTTAAATAATTTGCAAAATGAAGTGAAAAAAACTCCGGCACCTTGCAGTGTCTTTTTAACAAACTTATATTCTCTGATGTGTTCATGCTCCTTACTGGTCTATAATAAAATCGATGCCTTAAATTTTGCCGAATCAGCCTATAAATTAGTTAAAGAAAACCCGCATATAGAATTATATGAACCCATGCTTACAAAAGCAACCGTAAATTTAATGGGTGCTTATTATGTTAATGATAAATTCGATAGGGTGATAGAAATAGGTGAAGAATTGCTTAAAATTAAACAATACCGCGATTCATACGGCAAAATATATTTTGTGCAGCTTTTTATGTCCTTAGCTTATTACACCTTAGGCAATTGGGGGGAAGCACTTATATATTTGAAAAAAGCCGCTTTATTTCTCTTGTCTGACAGCAAACAGTTTGATATCGGATTTTTAGCATTGGACGATTGCTTTATCAGGATGTTGGACGACCTTAGCCCACAAACATCCATAATAGATTATTTCCGCAAGGAATACAGAATATAATAATAGTGTCAAATAAAGTAATTAAATATAGTAACAATTGTTCCATATAAGAAAACCCTATTTATGATAATATGTAAATTAGGGTTTTTTGTATATACAAATTTTGTTTAAAACATTTTATCAGGGGTATAAGAATACTTGTGTTGAAAAATCACAAGAAATTAAAATGTTATTTACAAGCATATGCTTTTAAATATAAAAAAATTAATTTCGAAAGAAAGGAGGACAAGAATGAAAAGATTTAAAAAAGGAAAAAGTATAAGCATTGCTTTAATACTCATGATGGTAATTCAACTTATGATGCCTGTGAACTTTGCTTATGCTGCCGGCGAAATTGATGTTGAGGATAGAATAGATAAGGCGAAAACAGAGGCAGATATTAACATTTATGCAAACGGCGAACTAAAAGAGCCGGAGGCTGATGGAAATTACAAGGATATTCCTGCAGATGCAGAAATTGAGTTGTATTACAATTTCTTCCTACTTAATTCTTCTGGGGATGATGAGGATGATGAGGATTATGATTACCATAAAGGAGATTATTTTACATTAGAATTCCCATCACCTGTTAAATTCAACATTCCGGATGAGGGATTAGAATTGAAACGTGGGGAGGATGTAATCGGAATTCTTACAATTGCAGGTTCATTGGCTACAATAACACTCACTGAAAAAGTTGTAAAAAAAAGTGACATAAACCTAGAATTTAAGATTAAAGGGACATTCAAAAGCGATATTGCAGGTAGCGGAGAACCGGTAAAAATTGATTTAGGATATGGCGGAAAAACTATTGAAATAGGATTTGCTGAGCCCGAACAGGAAACTGTGAATCTGACATTAGTTAAAGAAGATCCGATATTAGATTTAGATAATGGAGAAATCGAATGGAAGATAAAGGTCACTGTTGAAGATGGGAAGGCTGCATCCGGTGTAGTTTTGAAGGATAAACTCAGTGCAAATCAAACATATGTTAAAGGCTCATTTATTATTGTGGGTGTAACATCTACTGCAATAACAGCTTCTTCAATTACGTTTTCAGCTATTGGGGGATCAGAAGCATTCGAATATGCTTTTCCTGAACCCATACAAGGGACTAAAACCGTTACATACAGAACAAAAATAACGGATATGACTTTCTCAGACGAGTCAAGTCCAAACACAGATATTAAGTTCAAAAACTATGCAGAAGCATTCATTGGCAATGACAGAAAGGCGTATGATACAAAAACTAAGACATTGAATTGGATAAACAAAAAAGCAGAGTTGGCTGATGACGGAAAGAAAATAATGTGGACAATAATTATAAACAATTACGATGGGCTTCTTAACGGGAAAAGTCCAACGATTGTTGACACTATAGGGGAGAAACATGATTTTGTAAATGATCCGAACTTTCCTGTGAAAATTAAGCTTGACAATAAGAAGGCAAGTGATGTCGAAGAAGGTACAAATGCTGGTAATTATAGCTTATCAGGCAAAACGCTGACATATAAATTTGGTGCTGAAAGCTTCAATAAAGCAGAGCTCACGTATTATACTGAAATTAATAATCCCGGTGCTACTGACAATAAAAATTATGACTACAAGAATGATGCAAAGTTGTTATGGGGAGAAAATACGGCTGGCCCATCGCATAAGGGAAGTATAGGTATTGGTAAAGGTATAATAGAAAAATCAGTATTAGGTAATAACGACTACAGTGATGGAATGTTAATTAACTGGACGGTTACCATTAATAAAAACAGAGTTGAGATTTTAAATGCATTGTTTGAAGATACTATACCTGCAGGTTTGATTTTTAAACCGGAAAGCTTTAAACTCAACGGGAATGTTGTTGAACCTAGCGTAATGAATAACAAGATTACATATACTATTATCGGTACTATAACAACTCCGCAAGCAATAACCTACAGCACACTTGTGGATAAAAATTATGAGGGATTGTTTCTAAACGGGAATACAGGCTTTACAAATAGTGCAAGCCTTACAGGAACAGGAATAACAGGTGTACCCAGTGACAGCGTAACAAAAAATGTTATGACTGAGGTAATAGCAAAAACCGTAGGAAATTATGATTACAATAGCCGTATTGTTAAGTGGGAAATTACCATAAATAAGAGTGGACTTCCTTTGAAAGGAGTTACTTTAAGTGATTTAATTCCTGAGGGAATGGAATTTTTGTCGGAGACATTTAAAATTGATGGCACTGCTCCTGAAAATGATGCATTAGAATTTATTCAAAGAAATGAAAGCTCAACACGAGACAAATTTATCTTTAACATGGGAGATATTATTGGAAACCATGTAATAACATATGAAACAAAGGTGTTAGAAGAATACTTGTCTGAAACAGACAGTTTAAACAAGGTATTAAAGTTTAAAAATGAAGCTGAGATAAATGCAATGGATCGTAAATCGGTTAAAACATACGCAGAAGTATCGGTAAACAATTATATTGTCCAAAAAAATGGGGAAAGAACAGGGTTTGATTTCGTAAAATGGTCAGTTCCTATCAATTCAAACAAAGTTTCTTTGAAGGATGTTGTATTAACAGATACTTTACAGGCCGGTCTTGCTCTTGATGTTAATTCTGTAAAGCTGTTTAAACTGAACATTGATGGAAATGGAAACCCAACAAAGGGTGATGAAATTAATCTGTCAGAAGAAGAGGTCAAGTATGATTATAGTTATGTAGAATCAAGACGTGAATTTACTTTTGAATTCAAAGGAAGCTTTAATGAAGCTTATTTGTTGGAATTTGTAACTGATGTAGTTACTGATAGAATCACAATAAAGAATACAATTGAATTTAATGGTGAATCCCAGAATACCAGTTCTACAGCAGATGATCTTTATGTTGATGTAAGCAATTGGACAGGTTCCGGAAGCACTTCAAAGGGAAGTGTAAAAATAAAAAAGATTGATGATAAAGGCAATCCATTAATAGGTGCGAAATTTAAATTCTATGATAAAAACGGGAATTATTATGAATCTGTACCTTCAGATGAAAATGATGGAATAACTGAATACATCGATTTACCTTTCAGATTATATTATATCCAGGAGATGGAAGCTCCTGATGGTTATCTTTTGGACAAAACAATAAAAACAATAAAATTATCCAGCACGGAAGTAGCTACCTTATCCATAGAAAACACTAAGGCATTGGCAGATATAGAGTTTTTTAAGAAGGGTAATGAGGAAGCGGCACTTTTCGGAGTTGGCTTTAAATTGTTTGAAGATGGTGTTCAAATAGGAGATGAATCATTTAGTAACATTGATGGAAAAGTGGTTTTCAAAGAAATTAAACCCGGAACATACACTGTTAGGGAGACTACCACACCTGAAGTGTACAAACCCTTAGGTGCAGATATTGAAGTTATAGTACAAATCGATGACGATGGAACCGGAATGGAAGTATTATTTAACGGCGAAATATATGAAGATGGTTTTGTTGTTGAAAACGAGCTGGTTGACGTATATGCAGATGTTAAATTAAATAAAGCCGGTAAAGCTGAAAATAGTAAGGGTGAAACATTATACACAAAAGCACTCCAGGGAGCCAAGTTTGATATCTACAGATGGTATGGAGAAGGTGAAGAATACTTCAGCAGTATCAGTGGTGAAGACGGAAGCGTAGATTTCGGTAAATTACCTGAAGGTAATTATATCATAAGAGAGAGTGAACCACCGGCGGGATACACAATGTCAAATGATGAAGTCTATGTTGAAGTTTACAGAAATCCTGATAAACTTGATCAAGCATTGGTATCTTACCGACTTGCAGGCGATAATGCACCGACAGATGAAGTAATAACCCTTGTAAACAAAGCCATAAACATAGAGTTTATCAAAAAAGATACATCCGGCAATCCTCTTGCAGGTGCAGAATTTACTCTGTTTGATGCAGACGGGGAACCTGTTGAGAGTTTTGGACCAGTAACTTCAAATGAGTTTGGAGAAGTAATCTTCACAGCGGTTCCGGCAGGCAGCTATATCATCAAAGAAACTCAAGCACCAAACGGATACAAGGATTACAACAAAGAAATATATGTTGATATTGATCTTTTTGATTACGTTGAGGCTGTAATTATTTTTACAGTTGATGGTGAAGATGTTGAATTTGAAGACGGCATGCTGATAGTGGAAAATGAAAAGAAACCAGGTGGCGGCGGTGGCGGAAGTGTTTACGGCAAAATCGCAATCAAGAAGGTTGATGAAGACAAGAAGGTTCTTTCGGGAGCGGAGTTTAGCTTGTATGATGTCAGTGGCAAACTTGTTGAAAAAGGCTTAACAGGTTCTGATGGCACACTGTCATTCGGAGATTTAAAACCGGGACAATATGTGCTGAAGGAAACAAAAGCGCCGGAAGGATATGTGCTTGAGGCAAATGAAACCGATGTGATTCTTGTCGGAAACAGAACTAACACTTATACATTTACAAACAAAAAGGAAGAGCCTAAAAAACCCGGCAGAATTGAAATTATCAAGACTGGCGAAGATGGGAAACTTCTTTCGGGCGCATGGTTCAGCTTAGTAGATGACAAGGGTCTAACATTGCAGAATATAGAAACTCTTGACGGCAAAGGGGCCTTTGAAGATGTTCCCGTCGGAAGATATACCGTTAAAGAGGTTCAGGCACCTGAAGGTTATGAGATTTTAGACCAAGCTGTATCAGTAACAGTGGAAAGCGAAGAAACAATAACATTAAGATTTGTCAACCAATTAAAAGGTGAAGTTCTTGTTCCTGCAAAAGGAAGCATAATCATAAATAAGGTTGATGAAAACAAAACTCCTCTTTCCGGAGCGGAATTTACTCTTTATAATGAAAATAAAGAGATAATAAAAACTGCCCTATCGGATAAAGACGGAAAAGTTGTATTCAGTGATCTTAAAGATGGTAAATATTTTGTAAAGGAAACAATGGCGCCGGAAGGATATGAAATTGTATCCGATGAATTAACCGTAAATATAGCAGGGGAAAATTCCTACAGCTACAGATTTGTAAATGTTTCTTCTGATGAAGATATAAATGACCCGGATATTCCAAAGGGATGGGAAGAAATTGATGATCCTGAAATACCTGCGGATAATACAAAATTACCGGATACGGGCTCATTGCTTAACACATGGACCTTGGCAATGATGGGTATACTGCTGATTGCGGCGGGCCTCTTCTTAGGCAGGAAAAAAGCATTTGATTTAAAATAAGAATTATTTTAGGGGAGCTTAGCTCCTCTTCTTTTTATACAGAAAGGGCATAAATTGAATGGAGAGTATGAGAACCCTCGTTAAGTCTCATGATGACATTCCGCCGGAGCTATAATTAATAGGAATCGATAGGAATCAATAGACATTAAAATTCTAAAATAATGTTTGATTTTAAATATCTTTTGTGTTATACTATTAAAAAGATGAAGATTGACGGAAAGAGTGGGGAATCCCACTCTTTCTGATTGTATGACCTTTATGACCTAACCTAATTTTTTCGACATAAAGGCATGTGGATAACATGATAAGCTATAATATGAATATGGTAAAGGAGAACATATGAGCAAAAAAAACATAGAAACTTCTGTCAGGAATATTGCAGAAGATATACTGAAGGTTACAGAAATGGAATTAGTTGACCTTGAATATGTAAAAGAAGGACCCTTTATGTATCTGAAAGTTTACATAGATAAGCCGGGGGGAATTACTGTAGAAGATACTGCTGATATAAGCAGGGTGCTTAACAAAAAGCTTGATGAAGTTGATATGATTAAGGAGCAATATTTCTTGGAGGTATCATCTCCTGGTCTTGAAAGACCTTTTAAAAAAGAAGCAGATTATTTAAAAAATATCGGCAATGTAGTTGAAGCAAAATTTTATAAACCTATTGAGGGCAAAAAATCGGTGAAGGGCCTATTAACCGAAAAGAAAGAAAATAATATTGTAATTAAAGCAGGAGAAGATATTCTCACGTTTGATATTAAGGATTTATCAAAAATTAACAGAGTGATAGAGGATTTTTAGTGGAGGGGTCAGTTAAATGAACAAGGAAATTTTAAATGCGTTAAGCGAGCTTGAAAGGGATAGGGGTATTC
>CAZTXR010000070.1:0-8527 GCA_964617605.1 uncultured Clostridia bacterium
AAAATTTCATATAGAATGAGTTTAATAAATATATGGAGGTCATCATGGAGAATTACATTAAAAGAACGGTAAAATTAATTATAGGTCTTTTTACCTATGCTTTAGGCTTAGTATTATGTATTCATGCAGATATAGGGCTTGCTCCCTGGGACGCATTTGGTATAGGCATCAGTAATGTAAGCGGAATTTCTTACGGCAATGTATCAATTATTACAGGGATTTTAATTTTAATAGCATTGGTTCTGATTTTTAAAGATAAAATAGGTTTTTCGACAATTTTAAATACAATACTCATAGGTGTTTTCGCTGATTTAATCAGGAACCTAAATCTTGTTCCATATATGACAAATTTTTTTACAGGCTTGATAATGCTTATTAGCGGGCAGATTATAGTATGCTTTTCAACCTACCTTTATATAAGTGTGGGAATGGGGGCAGGCCCAAGGGATTCCTTAATGGTTGCCTTAGGGAAAAAATTCCCTGCTATTCCTATCGGGATAATAAGAGGCTCCATCGAAGGTACCGTTTTATTAATCGGTTGGATTTTAGGGGCTAAAGTTGGGTTGGGAACAGTTGTATATGTATTCAGCATAGGCTTCGTACTTCAAACCACCTTTAGGTTACTTCATTTTGATGTAAAGTCGGTTATTCACGAAAGTGTTCTGGATACTATGAAAATATTTAAAGAAATGCATGCTGTAAAGCCTTAAATGGGATTATTATGTGTGGCAGATATTATATTGATATAGATAATAACGAATTAAAAAAATTATTAGAGGACGCTCAAAAAAATATTTATGAAAACTATAAAACAGGTGAAATTTTTCCCACAAACATTGCCCCTATATATATTGAAGATAACAATAAGATAAAGCCTCTTTTAGCTAAATGGGGATTCCCTAAATGGGACGGTAAGGGAGTTATAATAAATGCAAGAGCTGAATCAATAAAAGAAAAACCCATCTTTAAAAAACTTGTATCCCAAAAGAGGTGCATTGTTCCTGCTTCTTATTATTTTGAATGGAAAAAAGAAGACTATAGCAAGGAAAAATATAAAATAAATAATCCTGATTCCAATATTTACATGGCAGGATTATACAAGGTTCTTACAAATAAGGACAATAAACAACTAAGCTTATTTGAATCTAACATGGATATATTCTACACAATAATAACCCGCAGTGCCAATGCATCGGTCGCCCATATTCACAAGCGAATGCCCTTAATTTTTAACCGGAATGAAATGCATGAATGGTTAAGAGGGCAAAATACTGATGAACTAATGGAAACTGACCATGAACTTTCAGCCGAAAAATAAAGGCCTGCTTATCGCCCCTTGTGGCAAGAAAGATAGCTTTGAAGGCAATTCTTATCCGGCATAAAATATCTGGCAATACCTTGAAATTTTTTGTTCTAAATTATCCAAACTTATAATTCTCACTTCTCTGATTGTTTCTTTTCCTTGAATAAAAAATAATATTACGGGTACAGTAAACACGTTAAATGCTGCAGAAATCTTTAAATTCTTATCCGCTTCCACCATTACGGCTTTAATATCAGGAAACCCCCTAATCAAGTTTTCAACTTTAGGCATCATTGACTTGCATACACCACAGCCTTCACTTCCAAAATAAATCATAACCATATCATTGTTTTCAATCAACTCTGTTAACTTATCATAAGATGTTATAATTTCCATAGTTACTCCATTATTATAGTATTTATTAACATTTTACCATAATTTCATAAAATTAATCATTTTTTTATAAGAATTTGCTTGCATTTTATATTATTATATGCTAATATTCTAATATATTAATAATTTGATGTTAGGAGGTCTTAATGGACTTAAGTGATAAAGAAAAAACAAGGGCAATATTAGCTGAAAAGGCAGAAATCTTTAAATCGATAGCTCATCCTGTAAGACTCTGCATATTGGCAATGTTGATTAAAGAAAACAAGAGCAATGTCACAGATATTCAATGTTGTTTAGATGTTCCGCAGCCTACTGTTTCACAACACCTATCCAAACTTAGGGCAGCCGGAATTTTGTCGGCAGAAAGAAACGGAACAGAAGTTATTTATAAAATTATAAATGAGGAAGTAAAAAATATAATAATTCAAGTACTAAATGTATAATGGGAGGATTTATGAGTAAAAAAGTAGTAATAATAGGCGGTGTTGCCGGAGGCGCATCCACTGCTACAAGATTAAGAAGACTTGATGAAACTTCACACATAGTATTATTGGAAAGAGGCCCTTATATTTCATATGCCAACTGCGGTCTTCCATACCATATAGGCAATGTAATTAAAGACAGGTCTTCATTATTGGTACAGACACCCGAAGCTATGTCTAAGAATTATAATATAGACGTACGTGTAGAGTCTGAGGTTGTTTCGATTGATAAAGAAAATAAAAGCGTGAATGTTAAAAATGTTAAAACGGGTGAAACCTATACAGAAAGTTATGATGCCCTGGTCATTTCAACAGGCTCATCCCCTTTGAAACCACCCATAGAAGGAATTGATTCACCAAATATATTTACTTTATGGACGGTTACTGATATTGACAAAATCAAGGAATACACAAGCAAAAACAATCCTAAAAACGCAGTGGTAATAGGCGGCGGATTTATTGGTTTAGAGGTTGCGGAAAACCTTCATAGAACAGGGCTTAATGTTACCGTAGCTGAGGCAATGGATCAGATTATGGCACCCTTAGATTATGAAATGGCGCAGCTGGTTCAAGAAAATATGGTTTCCAACGATGTAAATTTAATTTTGGGAGATGGTGTTTCAAAATTTAAAAGCGAAAACAATCAAATAACAATTACCTTAGCCAGCGGCAGAACCTTAAGTGCAGACTTGGTGATTTTGTCCATCGGAGTCAGACCAAACGGTCAATTGGCAAAAGAAGCAGGCCTTGAAATGAATCAAAGAGGCGGGATAGTTGTCGATAAATATTTAAAAACATCTGACCCTCACATATATGCATTAGGTGATGTTATTGAAGTAGAAGAATATATCAATAAGGGAAAGGCAATGATTGCTCTTGCAGGTCCCGCCAACAGGCAGGCAAGGATTTGTGCCAATAATATTTACGGAGCAAGCGAAGAATATAAGGGTACTCAAGGTACATCGGTAGCTCAAGTGTTTGACCTTACAGTTGCATCTACGGGAGCAAATGAAAAAACACTGGTAAGAATGGGAATGGAAGAAGGCAAGGATTATTTAACAGCTACCATATCACAAAAATCCCATGCAAGCTATTACCCGGAAGCAGCTAATATGATACTGAAGATGATTTTTTCACCGGACGGCAAAAAGATTTTCGGTGCACAAATAGTTGGTGAAAGTGGCGTTGATAAACGAATTGATACCATTGCAACAACAATCAGATTAAATGGCAGCATTTATGATTTGAAAGAATTGGAGCTTGCTTACGCACCACCATATTCTTCTGCTAAAGACCCTGTTAACATGTTAGGATTTGTAGCTGAAAATATTATGCAAAAGAAAGTTAAGCTAAGCAAGTGGAATGATTTGGATCCTTCAAAACCAAATAACTACAAGCTGCTTGACATTAGGGAAGAAGCAGAGCATATGGTATTTGATATGCAGGGAACCATAAACATTCCTCAGCGGGAGCTTAGAAGCAAATTGTCCGAATTAAATAAAGACGATAATATTATGGTATTATGCTCCGTAGGTGTGCGCTCCTATAATGCAGCCAGAACACTGCTTGAGAATGGATTTAAAAATGTCTTGATCTATCCGGCAGGAATTAATTTTTACAGGTCAATTTATTATGATTATTTCAACAATAATAAAAGTGAGCCTTTAAATGATGATAAAGCAGGTATAAATACAACTGTTGAAAAAAAAACTGATATAACAGGCAATATCATTTCGTCAATTCAGGTAGATTGCAGCGGCTTGCAGTGTCCGGGGCCTATAATGAAGGTTTATGAAACTATGAAAAGTGCAAATGACGGGGATATAATACAAGTGTCTGCCACAGATTCAGGATTTGCCAAAGATGTTGAAGCTTGGAGCAGGAGAACCGGCAACACTCTTTTAAAGGTAGAGAAGGAAGGCAAAAGTAATATTGTGTATTTGCAGAAGGGGATGCCGGAAGGCAAGAATGAAGCAGAAACAGTCGGTAAAAACACAAGTGTTCCGGTAACCGCCAATGACGGAAAAACTATCATAGTATTCAGCGGTGATATGGATAAGGTCCTTGCATCATTCGTTATTGCCAACGGTGCTGCTGCCATGGGTAGGCCTGTTACAATGTTTTTCACATTTTGGGGACTTAATGTGTTAAGAAAAACTGAGCCGCAAAATATTAAGAAACCATTTATTGATGCAATGTTCGGTAAAATGATGCCGCAGGGAGTAAGCAAACTAAAGCTTTCCAAAATGAATATGGGCGGTATGGGAACTGCCATGATGCGTAAAGTAATGAAGGACAAGAATATTGATTCATTGGAAGATTTGATTAAAAAGGCTATGGCCAATGGCGTAAAAATGATAGCCTGCACCATGTCCATGGACGTCATGGGAATTACACCGGAAGAATTAATAGACGGTATCGAATATGCGGGAGTTGGAACATATTTAGGAGATGCTGAAGAATCTAATGTAAATTTGTTTATATAATATAAAAGGATTTGAGTTTTAAACTCAAATCCTTTTATATTTCATCATTGCTATAAATTTTATCTTTTTACGGAACAATTGTTAGCCTTGCTGCATCCTGCGCATCCGGAGCTACAACTGTTTCCGCTTTTCTTTTGTTTTCTCATAACTAAAACTACTGCTGCAACAATTGCTGCAATAATCAAAATGATAACAAGATCTGCAATCTTCATTTTAAACCCCCTAAAAAAACAAACTTCCTATCTGATAAACCGCCATCCCCGCCACAAATGCCGTAACAGTTTGGAATAAAGCAGTCAATACAGCATACTTTAATGAGCCAAGCTCTCTTTTTGTAGCTGCAAATGCAGCTATACAAGGCATGTACAACAAAATAAATGTTAAAAATGCAAATGCGCTAAGAGGGGTAAACATTGTAAACAAGGCTTCAGAAAGCTGGGTATCCGTTGCAGCCCCTGTCAATACGCTCAAGGTGCTTACAACTGCTTCCTTGGCAGTTAATCCTGTAATTAATGCCGTTGATGCCCTCCAATCATTAAACCCTAAAGGTATAAAAATCGGTGCAATCAATGAGCCTAAGAATGCCAACATGCTTTTTGAGCTGTCTTCAACCATGTTAAATGACCAATTAAAGCTTTGCAAAAACCATATAATTATCGTACCTAAGAAAATAACAGTGAAGGCTCTTTGAATGAAATCCTTGCCCTTATCCCACATATTAAGCAAGATGCTTCTCCTTGAAGGTATTCTGTAAGATGGCAACTCCATTACAAAGGGGACAGGTTCTCCTGTAAATATGGTGCTTTTTAATAATAAACCCGATAATACGGCAACCACCATTCCCATAAAATAAAGCCCAATCATTACGGCTGCAGCATTCTCAGGAAAAAAGGCCACTGTAATCATACCGTAAATAGGCAGTTTTGCACTGCATGACATAAATGGTGTCAAAATAATTGTCATCTTTCTGTCTCTTTCACTTGCCAAGGTTCTTGTTGCCATAATTGCAGGTACACTGCACCCAAAACCAATCAGCATTGGTACAAAAGATCTTCCTGATAAACCTATTTTTCTTAACAATTTATCCATGAGGAAGGCTACTCTTGCCATATATCCGCTGTCTTCCAAAAATGACAGGAAGAAAAACAGTATGACAATCAAGGGCAAGAATGACAAAACACTTCCAACACCGGCAAATATACCGTCTATAACCAAAGACTGAAGCCACTGGCTTACATCATAAGCAATCATTGCATTTGATACAATTTCCGTAAATCCGGCAATTAATCCCTCCAACAATTCCTGAAGAGGTGCACCCAACACGTTAAATGTCATCCAAAATATAAAAAACATAATTCCAAAAAATATTGGTATGCCAAAATATTTATGTGTCAATACTTTATCTATTTTTTCAGAGCGCTGCTGCTCGTGAGTTTCTTGTTTTCTTATTACTGTATCTGCGCATATTTGTTCAATATAGCTGTATCTCATATCTGCTAAAGCTGCTTCCCTGTCGGTTTTTAAAGCTTCTTCCATGTCCTTAACCACATGTTCAATGATATGCTCTTGATTTTCAGTAATTTTTAAATTTTTGAATGTGGGCTCATCGCCTTCCACAAGTTTTGTTGCTGCAAATCTTGCGGGATATCCTTCTTTTTCTGCTTGATCAGCTATTAAGTGAGAAATGGAATGTATGGCTTTGTGCACCTCGCCAACACAAAAATCAAGTTTCTTAGGGCTTGATTTTTCCTTAATGGTTTTTAGCACAACATCAATCAGTTCCGAAATTCCTTCTCCTTTGCTTGCAGATATGGGAACTAGAGGTATCCCCAAATGACATGATAATTTTTGTACATCAATGGAGTTCCCGCTGGCTGTTACCTCATCCATCATATTAAGCGCAATAACCATTGGTATGGATAATTCCATAAGCTGAAGCGATAAGTAAAGATTTCTTTCAATATTTGTTGCATCAACAATATTTAATATTAAATCAGGGCCTTCCTTCAATAAAAAGTCCCTGGTTACAACCTCTTCCATGGTATAGGGGGACAATGAATAGATGCCGGGCAAGTCCACTAAAGAAATATCCTTATACTTCTTTAATTGCCCTTCCTTTTTCTCAATTGTCACACCGGGAAAATTACCAACATGTTGATTGCTTCCCGTTAACTTGTTATACAAGGTAGTTTTCCCGGAATTCTGATTTCCCGCGAGAGCAATCACATGATTCATACCTCAAATACCTCTTTTATTTCTATTTTTGCCGCTTCATCTTTACGTATTGTCAAAACATAACTTCTTAGTGATAATTCTATAGGATCACCCATCGGTGCAACCTTTCTTACCTTTACACGGGTATTTGGTGTTAAACCCATGTCAAGAAGCCTTCTCCTTAACAGTCCTTGACCTCCTATTGTGGATATAACACCACCTTGACCTGGTTTTATATTATCTAATGTCATACCTGCCTCCTGATTCGATACTGATAATCATTATCAATTGCTTAATATAAGTATATGTCAATTGATAATCAATGTCAATGAGTATTTTAATAAATGAGCATACAAAAAGCATGATTATTTCAATCATACTTCAGTCTCTAACTATATAATTTCTGTTTATTTATCCGCATTGTAGCTATACACTTCTATAACAGGCATTACAAACATAAATCCGGTTCCGGGTTCATCAAAATTATCCAATTCTTTTTTAATTTTTTCAGCAATCTTATCAAGTTTATCTTTATCTTTTATTACACTGAATATGATTTTGCTGTAGGGTTTTCTTCCATCAATTAATTTTCTGACACTATCAAGCATGGGCAAATTTATATTATGGTCTAAAAGAACCTTGCCCATTCCTTGGCTGTCTATTGAAGTAGCCCCAATTTCTTCTTCATAGAACAATTCGTTAATATCATCTAATTTATAAATATCATTAAGTATTAATATTAAAGCAAACATATAAAACCTCCCTGATTATAATGCTTTTTTTATTATATCATATGAATTTTTACTATTCAAGAATCAAATAATTTATATATTCATACTCTCATTAATGTCTAATATTATTACATCCGATGATTTTACTTTGTTTTTAAATTCATCAGGATCAGCATTGATAATTCCAAATGTATTATAATGCATAGGCACCACCGTTTTCGCTTTAATAAAATCAGTTGCTGTAACCGCATCATCAATATCCATGGTGTAATTTCCTCCTATGGGAAGAAATGCAGCATCTATCTTTTCATCCTCTAATAATTTCATATCATATGTAAGCCCGGTATCGCCGGCATGATAGATTTTCTTGCCATTTATCTCTATAACAAACCCTCCGGGATTGCCTCCGTAAATCATATTTCCATTGTCAGAAATACCTGATCCGTGAAGGGCATTGGTCATTTTCACCCTTCCAAAATCGAATTTTGTTCTGCCTCCAATATGCATTGCATGTGTTCTTAGCTTAAATTTCCCTAAATATGCAGATATTTCTGCATTAGCAATTATCAATGAATTGTTTCTTTTTGCTATTTCAACCGTGTCCCCTATATGATCACCATGTCCATGAGTAACAAAAATGTGGGTAATACCATTTAAATCTTCAATACATACTTTACATAAAGAATTACCCCTTATATAGGGATCAATAAGACCCTTGAAATTTCCTTCCTCTATCAGTAATGCAGAGTGCCCTAAGAAAGTTAGTTTCATTTGAACCACCTCATTTATTTTTATTAATTATATAATAACTTTATACCATAATAAAATCAATACAAAAAAACAAAAATGACGTGGGGACAATAACGTGGGGACGGGGTTGTTGTCATAAATTTATGACAACAACCCCGTCCCCACGTC
>CAZTXR010000071.1:0-3017 GCA_964617605.1 uncultured Clostridia bacterium
CAATTTTAAAATTTTCTTCTTTACAGAATGGAATTTATCCGTTATAATTTATTATGTTGTCGGGATGTAGCGCAGTTTGGTAGCGCACTAGCATGGGGTGTTAGGGGCCGCAAGTTCGAATCTTGTCATCCCGATCAGCGAGAGGGCGGTTTTTGACCGCCCTTTATTTTTCGTTTTATAAAATTTTAGGGAGGGCAAAGCAATACATGATCGAACTAAAAAACATATCTAAAACTTTTAAAGTGGCACGACGAAATGCAGGCTTTAAAGAAGCGGCAAAGGCTCTCTTCAACAAAGAATATGAATACATAAAAGCTCTTGATAATATTACATTTAGCATTTCCGAAGGAGAAATGGTTGGTTATATAGGTCCAAATGGTGCAGGCAAAAGCAGCACAATAAAAATTATGAGCGGGATACTTAATCCGGACAGCGGTACATGTGTAATAAACGGCAGAACCCCATGGAAGGGCAGGATTAACCACGTGAAGGAAATTGGAGTTGTATTCGGTCAGCGCTCTCAGCTTTGGTGGGATGTTCCAGTTGTTGACAGCTTTGAGCTATTAAAGAACATTTATAAAATTGATGAAAAACAATACAAAAAAAATTATAGCGAATTAGTCGACTTGTTAAATCTTGAATCAATAATCAGAACTCCAACACGACAACTTTCTTTGGGACAACGTATGCGGTGCGAAATAGCTGCTTCACTTCTTCATAGCCCTAAAATATTATTTTTGGACGAGCCAACAATCGGACTTGATGCAGTATCTAAAATTGCAGTAAGAGAATTTATCAAGTCTATAAATCAAGAAAGAAAAACAACAGTTATACTGACAACCCACGATATGCAGGATATTGAAGCACTGACAAAAAGATTAATACTTATAGGCAAAGGTAAAATCCTTCTTGACGGTGATTTAAATACACTAAAAAAACAATATACAAAACATAAGTTAATTACCGTGGAATATAAGGGCAGCCAAACTAACATAAGTTTTCCCAATGAAACTTTCGGCTTATCTCTTGTAGAAAAAACCAAAAATAGATTGGTTCTTGCAATTAATACAGATATAATTTCTGTTTCAAAATCAATTGCTCAGCTGTCTGAATTAATTGACATAGTTGATATCACGGTTTCATCTGCAAGTTCAGAAGAAATGGTTGTATCCATGTACAAGGAGCTTAACATATGAGGGCATATTTAAACTTTTTTAAAATCAGATTTATAAACGGATTGCAATATCGTGCAGCAGCCTATGCCGGAGTAGCTACACAATTTGTTTGGGGATTTATGACAATCCTTATGTTTTGTGCATTTTATAAATCAAACCCGGAAAACTTCCCTATGACATTTGAAAAACTCACTACATATATTTGGTTGCAGCAGTCATTTCTTGCACTTTTTATGGCTTGGTTTTTTGATAATGAAATATTTGACAGCATTACAAACGGTAATGTAGCTTACGAATTATGCCGCCCTACAAAGCTCTATGAAATGTGGTTTGTAAAGTCTCTGTCAAGCAGGGTATATCGTGTTGTGCTTAGATGTGCTCCCATATTAGTTGTGGCAGCATTCTTACCTGCACCCTATGGAATTTCACTCCCTATTGATATAATGGCATTTTTTATGTTTTTACTGTCAATGACCATAGGTTCATTCTTAATGGTCAGTATAAACATGTTAATTTACATTTCAGCATTTTATACAATATCTCCAATGGGTATGCGAATTTTATTCATATCATTAAGCGAGCTGCTTTCGGGTGCAATTATTCCAATACCTTTTTTACCGGATACTATTCAATCTATTTTTAACATGCTGCCATTTGCATCAACCCAAAATACTCCATATCTTATTTATAATGGCTATTTATCAGGAAACAATGCATATTATGCGATCTTTTTACAAATAGCCTGGCTTTTCTGCTTTGTGCTATTTGGAAAATTACTCATTCATAAAGCTCTAAAAAACATCGTGGTGCAAGGGGGATAAGATTATATGAAATTGTGGTTTAAGTATGCAGGAATCATGCTGCGTTCACAAATGCAATATAAAGTATCGTTTATTTTAACATCAATAGGACAATTTTTAGTGTCTTTCTCTGTTTTCATAGGAATTTATTTTATGTTTGCACGATTTAACAATGTTGAAGTATTTGAATTTCCGGAGGTACTCCTATGCTTTGCAGTTCTATTGACTTCATTTTCTCTTGCAGAATGTTTCTTTCGGGGCTTTGATACATTTGGAGGAATTATTTCAAACGGGGAATTTGACAGAATTTTGGTTCGTCCAAGAAATGAAATACTCCAGGTTTTAGGATCTCGTATTGAATACTCACGCATTGGACGTCTTTTGCAAGCAATTATCACTTTAACTTATGCAATTCCTGCCAGCGGTATAATATGGACTGCCGACAAAGTATTTACATTATGCTTAATGATAATCGGCGGAACCTTTTTATTTGCAGGCTTATTTATTATATACGCAGGGATATGTTTTTTTACAGTTGAAGGTTTGGAATTTATGAATATATTTACGGATGGCGGCAAAGAATTCGGAAAATACCCTTTTTCTATTTATGGTGAAGGGGTGTTAAAATTTTTTACTTACATCATACCCCTTGCACTGATTCAGTATTACCCCTTATTATACCTGCTTGGTAGAACTGATAATACCCTGTATATATTCCTGCCGATTTTCGGAATCCTATTTTTGCTCCCAAGTTATATTTTATGGAGATTTGGTGTTAAACATTACAAATCTACCGGCTCGTAAAAAGTTTTGCGGCTGTTTTCAACAGGTGACCACAGGTCACCTTTCTTTTCCTTCCAAATTTTCATTTTATATTTTAAAGCTTTGTGATATAATTATGTCCATATACTAACAGGAAGAGAATTATATATTCTTTTTGATGAAGAAATTAGCATCAGAAAAATAGAAGTAATATTTTTATAAAATTTAATTTAGGAGAATTTATAATGGAATTATTTGAATCTTTATTGATTATATTAAT
>CAZTXR010000071.1:3117-8468 GCA_964617605.1 uncultured Clostridia bacterium
AATGAAACTTTTAAACCTTTATTCGGAATAATATTATTTTATGGAAATATTAATATCCAAACAGAAAACGAAAAATTACTTGATCAAATATATCAAACAATTAATTTGCCTATTTTGCGATTTAATTTAAATGAAAAATATTCTGATGAAATAATAATAAATAAAATAAATAATATATTAGATAATTATAATATCTAATATATTATTTTAATTTTGCAAACATAAACAGCTAATAGGGATAGGCTAATTCGAGTTTTGCCATCCAGATTTAGCCTTATTTTACTCTTGTTTTAAGGACATCGTAGCCTAACTTTGTGATTGCACCTTCTATTTCTTTTATTGATACCTTTTCTTCGTCGAAATTGAGTTTTACCTTGCTTGTGTTAAATGATACTGTTGCTGAATCTTTTTCTATACCGTCCAAGCTTTTAAGCGCACCTTCAACTTTAAGCATGCATGATGGACATGTTAGTGTTTCTAATTGTAATGTTGCCGATTTCATTTTATAATCTCCTTTCAATAATTTATATTTTTATAATTTAATTATATCCTTTTTTGCTGATATAAACTTTTATTTGAATCAAGTTAAATAAAAGTTTATGTTACAATGAGATTCTTCGGGCGAGCCCTCAGAATGACACCATGTTATGTTTATTCATGGCAATGACACTTACATGTATTAATTGCTATTGCAGATTGATTATGAGCTATTACTGTATTTACAAACGGTAGCGCAATAATCTCATCCCGTTAAGGATAACAACCAATATGCTGGCTTCGTGTACTAACATACCTACAGACATGCTCACCCAATCGCTGAACAATACGCCTGCCAATAACACCAATACAACGCCTAAGGCAATAGCAATATTTTGCTTCATATTTCTCGCTGTTGCCTTTGTTAATCCAAGAGCATGAGGCAGTCGGCTGAAATCCGAATTCATCAATACAACGTCTGATGTTTCAATTGCCACGTCAGTACCGTTTCCCATTGCTATACCTATATTTGCTAAGGCTAACGAAGGGCTGTCATTGACTCCATCACCCACAAAGGCTACAATTTGACCTTTTTCTTCTATTAACATCTTAACATAGGCTTGCTTATCTTCCGGCAGCATATTTCCGTGAGCCTCTGTTAAGCCTAATTCACGGCTGACCGCATCAACGGTTCCCTGATTGTCACCGGACAGCATTACAAGATTTTTAACCTTTAAATTTTTAAGCTTTTGTAAATCTTCTTTAACTCCGGGGCGTATTTTATCGCGAACTCCCATAACTGCTTTTAATTCTCCGTCAACAGATGTTATTACCAGGGAGTTTCCGGCCTTTTCAAATTTTTCAATATCTGCCTTTGCTTTTTCATTGAGTTCTACATTCTCTTTTTCCATTAATGCAAGGTTACCGACAGCAATTCTTTTTCCCCTTACATTTGCTATAATTCCGCCGCCTTTAACAACTTCGGTGTTTTCAACCACAGAAAATTTAGTTTCGCCAATTTCCTCCAACACAGCCTTTGCTAAGGGGTGATCTGATTCACGCTCAACACTTGCAAGATATCCTATTACTTCATCAATATTATCTCCATAATATTCTTTTTCTGCAACAGAGGGATTTCCTAAAGTCAATGTACCTGTTTTATCGAATATCATTGTATCTAATCTGCTGAAATCACTGATTACTTCGCTGCCCTTCAAAAGCACACCATGACGTGCGCCGTTTCCTATACCTGCAACATTTGATACGGGCACACCGATAACTAAAGCACCGGGACATCCCAAGACCAATATGGTTATTGCCAATTCCACATTTTTAGAGAATAGCCACACAATAAATGCAATAACTAAAACTGCCGGTGTATAATATTTAGAAAATCTATCAATAAATCGTTCCGCTTCTGATTTAGAATCTTGAGCTTCTTCAACCAATTCTATGATTTTACCGAATGTTGTATCTTCGCCTACCCGATCAGCCGTAATTTGAATAGTTCCGTTGTCCAATATGGTACCTGCAAAAACATTTGAGCCTTTTTCCTTTGCAACTGGAATTGATTCTCCGGTAATACTTGCTTCGTTAATACTACCTTCCCCTGCTAAGACGGTACCGTCAACAGGAACCTTTGCGCCAGTTTTAACAAGCAAGACATCGCCTACATCAACATCATCCACATCAACTTCTTTAAATTCTCCGTCTTCCATTTGTTTTAAGGCACTTTCCGGTGCCATCTCCGTTAATTCTTTTATAGCTGACCGGGTTTTGTTTAAGGTACGCTGCTCTAAGAAGGCACCAAACAAGAACAGAAAGGTTACAATTGCCGATTCTTCAAAATTATGTATTATAAATGCACCGCCGACTGCTATTGTAACTAATACATCTATGCTGACTACTTTTACCCTCAATGCTTGATATGCCTGTATGGCTATGGGTGCAGTTCCTAAGACGGAAGCAATAATTAACAACCATTCAAAAACTTCCATATTGTCGATTGTCCATTTATTTATAAATGCTGCTGCTATTAGAATACCACTTATTAATGTGATTGGATTTTTCTTCTTCAAAATATAATTTTGCATTTTCCCCTCCTCTTTATTGTATTATTTATCTTATAAATGCACTTTAACATGACTATTATGAAAAACATTTGACCTAAATCATATTCTAAAAAAGTCGTCCCCTTGTCATATGTCAGCAACCCCGTCCCCTTGTCATACCCTTGTCATAAGGTTTTGTTGATATTTTTTGCAAATTCTTTTGCTTTTTCTTCTATATTATCTAATTTTTCCACGTCTCCGGGGTTGTTGGCTGTTTCCATCAATGCAAAGTTTGGCGGAAGTATGAAAGTTTTATTAATATTTAATGCACTTATAAGCTGCTGGGCTATAATATCACTTCCGCTGAAGCCGGAAACAATTATGGAATAAAAGTATTTATCGTAAAATTTAGTTTTTCTGTATAAGGCAGTCAAACGGTTTATGACTGCCGACATGTTGGCATTGATAGAATCATTATAGTTAGGGCATAGCATCATTAAAAGGTCGCAATCAAGTATGGCAGGATAAACTTCTTCAACCATAATTCCCCCGTAAAAACAGTTTGTGCTCTGGGAATAGTGCTTGCAGGCCTTGTAGGAGCATCCTTTGCAATCTGCTACAGAGCCGTTTTCTATGTGAATTTCGTTGATTTTAAAATTATTTAAATTTTGCTTGATCATGTTCCAAAGAGTATATGTGTTGGATGTTTTGCAATTGCCTGAATAAAGTGCTAAAATTTTCGGATTTATAAGTTTTTTTCTCTTATAGTTCATAATTCTGTCAACCACATTTTTGCTGTCCGTTAAAAGTACATCTTCCAGTGTAGCTCCGGTCTCAGAAATAGTCTGCTGAGTTTTAAAGCTTCTTAAGGAACCTGCAGCTTCTGACAAGGGCTTTCCCGGGAACATACATCCTGCCGTATTGGCATACAAAATTGTTTGCCTTGCTACAGAACGAGAAAATAATTCATTGTCAGAGTTTATTAAAATTCCTCCAATGGAGTTATCCATGGAATCAGTAGCTAAGCGTATTTTATTAAGCATTGTCATAAGCTCAATATTTATACCTGTATTTCCTAACTCAATTGCAAATAATATTTTCTTATTTTGCAAATCATTCATTTCATCTACATTTGTGATAAGATCGTACTCATATTCTTTTAATGAAAATTCAAGCATCTTTTCCAATCTTTCAGATGTTCCGAATTTTAGAACTCTTAATTTGTTCATTATTACCTCGTTTCTTAGGATTCTTCGCGCCTTGCATTCAGAATGACGCTAATTTCTCATATGTGTTTTTTATTCTTTCAAAAAGCTTATCCGGCATTTTTATTTTTTCAATATCAAGACCTGCAGGTGTGTTTCTGTTTTTAGTGCCCATGTACACCCCTGCCAAATAATTTGAACTGTAATGGTATTTTCCTTCAAGAGTATACACAATCGATATAGCCCCGGATGATAAAGCAGGAGCTATATAAGGCTTAAATCCTGTCTTTCTTACCTCAAGATTTGCTTCAACCGCGTATTTCGTAAGCTCCTTTGATAATTCATCATCATAATCATCTATACTGTTTGCTATTACTAAATCCTTGCCGTGAGGGCCGAATGCTCTTCCCTCTTGCAAATACATAGAAAATTTATCGTATTTTTTAGCATAATATATAGCTCTCGCATTCATTACCCCAAGCCCGTAACCTTTAATTTGCTCAGGAGAAAGCACTCCCCTGCCTTCTTTTAAAACTGCGGCACACAATTGGTCTACAGGGTCTGAAACTACTGCAAATATTCCTTTAAATTCACATTCTGCTGCCATAGAAGCATATTCTTTTATCAGCTTTGCATTTTCCTCAAATTGCACCATTCTGACATCAACAGCTTCACTGCCTATGGGGGGAACGCCCTTGGATGCACAAAATACAAACATATGGCAGTCAAATAATTCATGCCTTTCTATGCCATCTACAAGAGGCAGCGAATCTTCAAAGGGAAATGATGTTTGATTCATTTCATATTCCCATCGTTTCACCTTGTCAGGGCTTCTGTCATAAATTCCGATAGAATCAATACTATCCCTTCCAAGCAGTTTAAGCCCTATTAAAAGTGTGCTTCCCACATCCCCAAGGGCTAAGAGATGTACCCTTTTTTTACTAAACTCATCCATATAAAAGCAGCCTTCATAATCTGTATACGAACTATTAACTGCTTTAACTTTTCTTTTTTCTATTAATTCTGATATTTTCAATGGAAGGTCATGATTATTATCAGTTAATTTAAGCATATCAAGACTTTCCTCATTTATATACAAATCAGAGGGATGATTTACCGCAAATGATTTTTTGGAACACTCTCTTTTTAATGCAGTAAGAAAATATAACTCTTGGCAGTCATCAGGAATATCCTTTATTTTTGTGTAATTGTAATCATCATTTATAGAAAATAAATACTTATCATTATATTTGTAATAAAACATTATTTTATAATCCTTTCAAGTTTTAATAAGGACTCAATGCTTACATCCATAAAATCTGATGCTTCCTTGTTTAAGTCATAATAAATATTGTCGCCCAAGTATGGAAGTCTTGGGGACAAAAGAACTTCACCCAACCTTTTTACGGTTAGGTTCTTTTCGAAAATTTCCTTAAACTCTGCTTCCAAGGCAAGAAGTACTTGCCTTGCATTTTCAAGACAAACCATGGAAAGGTTGTATATGGCTTCTTTTGATGCCCCTCTAATAAACATGGGTGAATAAAAGGGCAGTATCAAATTCAGTGAAGGAATTAAATTTGTAATATTTTCATTTTCAAGCCATATTCCGTCTCCCCCT
>CAZTXR010000072.1:0-8429 GCA_964617605.1 uncultured Clostridia bacterium
AAAATAGTTGAAGAATTCAAAAATAACGATTACAATATAATTGTTGTGGGAGATGAAAATCATCCTGAGGTGCAGGGAATAGTAGGCTGGTGCAAAGAAGCAGATGTTATAAAAAGTTCAAAAGAGCTTACAAAAATAATTGACTCGGCTAAAAAATACTGTTTAGTGTGCCAAACCACATTTAACTCGAATATTTTTGAAGAAATTTCAAAAACTATTGAAATAAATAATTATTCAAATATAGTTGTACATAATACAATTTGTGATGCAACAAGAAAAAGACAGGAAGCATGTGTAAAGCTTGCTTCAAAATGTAATGTAATGCTGATTGTAGGCGGAAAAAACAGTTCTAACACAAAAAAATTGTATGAGCTGTCAAAAAATATATGTCCGAATACATTCTTAATTGAAAATTATAAGGAAATACCTTATAACTATATTGATAAAAATACTATTGTGGGAGTATCCGCAGGAGCATCAGCTCCTGACTGGATAATTGAGGAGGTTATTAGTATGTTGGAAAACTTAAACAACAACATGAATGAAATGAACGAACAGGCAGATCAGGCAGAAGAAGCTGTTGAAAAAACAGAGCAGGCCCTTGAAAAAACAGAACAAGTTGTTGAACAAGCGGAGCAAACTGTTGAAAAAGCAGAAGAAGCTGTTGAAAAGGCTGAACAGTCAAGTATGCATGAATTGCTTGAAAATTATGGCGGAGTGTCATATATCAGAACCGGTGAAAGAGTTAAAGGAACAGTAATATACGTACGACCTGATGCCGTTTCTGTTAACATCAATTATAAATCTGACGGTATTATAACAAGAGACGAATTTTCCATGACAGAAATTCCTGATTTAACACAAATTGTTAAGGAAGGAGATGAAATAGAAGCAATAGTAGTGAAAATCTCTGACCAGGACGGCAATGTTGTTCTTACAAGAAAGCCAATGGAAGAACAAAAAATCTGGGAAGACTTAGAAGATATGAGGGTTCAAGGAACAATTGTAGATACTCACATTATTGAAGCTTCTCAATATGGAATATACGGAAAAGTAAATGGTATAAAAGGATTTATTCCAAGAAATCAAATTTCAATAAACAGAAATGTTGACCCTTCAGAATTTGTTGGTAAAAGCTTGAAGGTTAAAATATTGGAAACAAAGAATAAAAAAGGAAGAAGACAGTTAGTATTAACATCAAGAGCTGTTGAAAAAATAGAAAAAGAAGCTAAAGACTTAGAAGCATGGGAAAATATCAAAGAAGGAGAAGTTTACGAAGGTACTGTAAAAAATATTCAAGATTATGGAGCCTTTGTAGAAATCAATGGAATAGACGGACTTCTTCACATTAATGAAATTGCTTGGACAAGAATTAAACATCCTTCAGAAGTGTTAAAAACAGGCGATAAAATAGATGTTAAGGTAAAAAGCATAGATAAAGAAAACAAAAGACTTTCTTTAAGCTATAAAGCCACCGTAAAAAGCCCTTGGGCAAAGTTTTTGGATAAACATCAAAAGGGTGATAATGTTACAGGCCTTGTTACAAGAATTGTTGATTTCGGTGCTTTTGTAAAAGTGGATGATATTGAATGCTTGCTTCACATCAAAGACTTAGATTGGGCAAGAACAGAAAAGGTTACAGACGTTCTTAAAGAAGGTCAGGAAGTAACAGCTAAAATCTTAAGCATTACAAGAAAAGACAGAAAAGTAAGTCTTGGATTAAAACAATTGGTTGAGCATCCATTCGATGTTTATGCTAAAGAAATAAACAAGGACGATATTATACAAGTTGAAGTAACACGTATACTATTGGACGGAGTACATGTAAATGCTAATGGGAATATTGATTGCTTCATACCAATAGCAAAGGTATCTAACGAAAAATTAAGAACACCTGCACAGGTTGTTAAGGTAGGAGAAGTTAAGGATGCCAAAGTACAAAGTATAGATATGAAAGGCAAAAACCTTAACCTAACATTCATATTAGAGGATAAAGGTGAAGAAAGTGCTGATGATTTATCTTATCAACCACAAGATTCTAACTTCACTATAGGCGAATCTATTGGAGATGCACTTGGAGATTTGTTGAAATAAATATCTAAAAAATGTTAGGTCGTAAAGACCTAACTTTTTTGTTCAAGGAGGAAAAATGCTTAAAGAATTTTTATTTAATGTGTGTTCTAACCATTTTGTTTCAGGTTTTGAGCATATTAACGGTGATATTTTAACAAAATATTTTAGTCCTTATACAGATTCATTTGAAAAGGACAACTTAGGAAGCTACATATTTAAAGCAAGCGGCAGCAGTGATACAAAAATAATGCTTGCTGCGCACATTGACGAAATAGGTCTTATGGTTACTAAAATATTGGAGGGGGGATTTTTAAGCTTCACTTCAGTTGGGGGAATAAATCCTGCATCTTTGGTAGCTCAAGATGTAACTGTATATGGCAAAGAAAATGTTTTTGGAGTAATAGGTATAAAGCCTCCCCATGTAACAAGCGAGGAAGAAAGAAAAAAACCACTTAAATTAAAGGATTTATACATAGATACAGGTTACTCAAAGGAAAAACTTGAAGGGCTGGTAAGAATAGGAGATATTGCAACTGTAAAAAGAGAACCGATGTCCTTGCAGGGAAGCGTAATAACAGGAAAAGCATTTGATGATAAGGCTTGTGTTGCAGTAATGCTTGAAGCAGCCAAAGAATTAAAGAAAATTTCCCATAAAAGCAATATATATTACACAGCCACAGTTCAGGAAGAAACAGGCATGGGAGGAGCTAAGACAAGCTCTTATAAAATAGCTCCGGATATTGGCATAGTACTTGATGTGGGATTCGGAATGACTCCCGAAATGCCTGCTGATGCGGCTCATTTAGGCAAAGGCCCTGTTGTAGCCTATGGCGGCAGATTAAATTCAAAGCTTACAAAGAAGTTTGTTGAAGTATGTAAAAATTACAATTATCAAATACAGTATGAAACAGCACCTGCCGGAACAGGAACGGACACTGATGCACTCCAAATATCAAGGGACGGAATTCCATGCATACTCTTGTCAATTCCTCTGCGTTACATGCATACATCAGTGGAAACCATTGATTTAAATGATGTAGAAATTGCAGGAAAAGCAATAGCAAGATTTATAAATGAATTGGATAATTCTGATTTGGAGGAAATATTATGTTTTTAAAAGAATTAACTGAACTTTCCGGTGTATCAGGTTGTGAATACGAAGTAAGAAATTATATAAAAGAGAAATTATATGAAATAGGCTGCGAATATTATGTTGATAAGCTCGGAAATGTTATAGCACACAATAAAGGTAAAAAAAACAAAACAATAATGGTTGCCGCCCACATGGATGAGGTAGGGCTTATTGTTAACTACATTGACACAGATGGCTTCATAAAATTTAAAGCAGTCGGGGGAATTGACCAAAGGGTTTTGAATTCAAAGACAGTCTTTGTGGGAGAAAAAATGATTCCCGGCGTTATCGGTTCCAAAGCGGTTCATTTGATGACTGAAGAAGAACAAGGCATATCACTTTCAATTGATAAGTTGTATATTGATATTGGAACGAGCTCAAAATCAGAAACAGAAAAATTAATTGATATAGGCGACTATATAACATTTAAAAGTGATTATGTAGAATTTGGCGATAATTTGATTAAAGCAAAAGCTTTGGACGACAGGGCAGGCTGCAGTATAATATTGGAGCTCCTTAGTTTGAAATTGGATGCTGATTTTTACGGAGTATTCACGGTTATGGAAGAGGTAGGTTTGAGGGGAGCTGAAACAGCCGCTTATCAATTGGAGCCTGATTTAGGAATAGTATTGGAAGGAACGGTTTGCGCAGATATGCCAGAGGTTGATGACCACAGCAAATCAACTTTAATAGGCAAGGGAGCTGCCTTGTCATTAATGGACGCTTCCACTCTTTACGATATTGATCTTGTAAGAGATGTTGCTAAGATTGCAGAAGAGAACAATATTATGTATCAATACAGGAAATCTTCCTCCGGAGGAAACGACGCAGGAGTCATTCACAAAGCAAAAAAGGGTTCTAAAGTAGTGGCAATTTCAGTTCCTTGCAGATATATTCATTCAGCAGTCAATGTTGCCAGCAAAAGTGATATAGATAATGTCTTAAAATTAGCAAGAGTAGTAATACTTGAAAATCAGAAAGGGGAATAATATGTTTAAGAGTGAATTAATGAAAAAACTATCCGATTGTTTCGGTCCTTCAGGCAGGGAAAAAATCATACGTGAAATGATTATGGATGAAATAAAAGATTATGCAGATGAAATAACTATAGACCCTCTTGGAAATTTAACAGCAAGAAAAAAGGGGACAGGCAAAAAAATATTATTTTCTGCTCATATGGACCAAATCGGTTTAATTATTACTCATGTTGATGAAAAAGGATTCTTGCGATTTGCTAATGTAGGCGGATTAAATGCAAAAGAGTTGTTAGGACTTCGCATGGTATTTGATAATGGCCTTGAGGGAGTTATTTGCCAGGAAGAATTAAAAGACAATGAAAAGTTAACAATGGGCAAATTATTCCTTGATATTGCATCAACAGACAAGGATTTTATTCTTAAAAACTTCCGTATAGGTGATATGTGCGTATTTAAAACAGAATATTACGAAACAGAAGACTGTGTGATATGTAAGGCCGCAGATAACAGAATAGGTTGTTATATATTGATTGAAGCGCTTAAAAATCATCCTAAAACGGACAATGATGTATACTACGTTTTCTCCGTACAGGAAGAAGTGGGCCTAAGAGGTGCTAAAACAGCCGGTTATTCAATTAATCCCGACCTGGCAATAGCCCTCGATGTAACCGCAACCGGGGATGCACCTGACGGCATAAAAATGGATGTTGAATTAGGCGGGGGAGCAGCAATTAAACTAAAGGATAAATCGCTCATTACTCATACTGATGTAAAAGATTTGCTTACCCGCCTTGCCGAAAAAAACAATATTAAATATCAATATGAAATTTTGGAATTTGGCGGAACGGATGCAGGTGCAATCCACACTTCAAGAGAGGGAATAAAGAGCGGAGTAATATCCATCCCAACAAGAAATATCCACACTTCAGGAGAAATATTCAACAAATCCGATGTGGAAGAATGTCTTAAATTAGTAAAAGCAACAGCTGAATAAGAACAGTATTCATACATACCCGATGCCTTACGTTTTTGGTGTTCCAAAAATTATGTTGATTTTTATTGTAATGTATGGCATAATTAGTCATTATAAGTATTACAAGGGTAATCAATATGAAAATAGCTGTAATTGATGGAATGGGCGGCGGTATAGGAAGCCAAGCAGTAGAAAGACTGAAGTCTTTGAATAACAATGATATTGAAATCATTGCACTGGGAACGAACTCCCAAGCTACTTCCAATATGTTAAGGGCGGGTGCCCATGAAGGCGGTACCGGAGAAAATGCAATTTCATGGATTAGTCAAAGAGTAGATATTATAATCGGTCCCTTAGCGATTATTGCAGCAAACTCAATGATGGGGGAAATAAGCCCCAAAATGTCTGAAGCAATTGCAAGCAGCCCGGCAAAAAAACTGCTGCTTCCTGTAAGCAAGTGCAACATCGATGTAATTGGACTTGAAAATCTCCAATTTAAAACAATATTTAATGAATTAATAATCAAAATAAATAAAATATTAAATGAAAAATAAATAACCATGAAGGTTTTGGAAGTAAGAAACTTTTATGGTTATTTTTTATTATGAGGAGGATTTATGAATAAAACAAAAGAATTAGTATTAGGCGGCTTATTGTTGGCAAGCGGAATATTACTGCCGATGATTTTCCACATGTTTAGTTTGACAGGACCAATTGCACTGCCTATGCATATACCTGTATTAATCGGAGGTTTCTTATTGGCTCCAAAGCTTGCCTTAGCTCTTGGCATTATGACACCTGTATTGAGCGGTTTATTGACGGGAATGCCTGTAATGTTTCCAATGTCAATAATTATGGCCGTTGAGTTAGGTGTTTACGCACTCACTGCATCACTTGCAACAAGAAAGTTTAATTTATCTACAATACCTTCACTAATCATATCTATGATAAGCGGAAGGATTGGGGCAGGTTTGGCAGTGGCAGCATTGGTTGCTTTGTTTGGGGTAAAAATGAACCCCATTGTTTTTGTTAAAGGAGCAGTAATAACAGGATTGCCCGGAATTATTATTCAACTGATATTTATACCCTCATTAGTTTATGGGATACATGCATATATGGAAAGAACATCTCGTGCATAGTTGTAATTCATTGTTATAAATACTCGCAAATTTTGTCAAGCCAAGGGTTTCAGCCAATTAAACACTATTTGCAAAACATTTGAATATTTTGGGATAATATCACAAATTATAGGAGATAATATAATTTGTGATATTTTTTATGACCTCATCCACTTTCAGAATCATTTTTCTGAAAATGAACGGTAGGTTATACGCACAAAATTACTAACTTATGTGATGTAGGAAGCAAATAAATTAGTGAATTTCCCTGCGATAAATGAGGAGGAATTATGAAGGTTGGAATACCAAAAGGATTGTTGTATTACAAGTACTATCCTTTTTTAGTGACATTTTTCAATGAAATGGGTGCTGAAATAATTGTTTCAGAGGATACAAATAAGAATATTTTGGATGCAGGAGTAAAATATTGTGTAGATGAAGCATGTTTGCCTGTTAAAATTTTTCACGGTCATGTTGCTTCTATTGCAGACAAATGCGATGTATTGGTAATTCCGCGAATAATGCAGCTTTGGCAAAACGAATATATTTGTCCGAAATTTTGCGGGCTGCCGGAAATGGTTATAAACAGCTTAGTTAAATTGCCTGCTGTAATTACTGAACCTATTTATGCAACATCAAAGAAAAAGCTTTATTGCTGGGCAAAAACATCAGGGAAATTTTTAAGAAAAAATAATCATGAAATCAAAAAAGCATTTGTAAATGCATTGGATGCACAAGATAAACATGAAATTGGAATCAATGATTCAGGATACGAAATAAATGTGGCATTAGTGGGGCATCCTTACAATATTTATGACAGTTTTTCCAATATGAACTTAATAAAAAAACTTAATAAATTAGGCATAGGTATTATAACAAACGAATTTACCGATGCAGATATTTTGCAAAAAGAAGCGGAAAATTTATACAAAAGGCCATTTTGGACCTTTATAAGAGAAAATTACGGATTTGCAGTAAATGCTTCAAATAAAAAAATAGTTGATGGACTTATTTATATATCATCATTTAACTGCGGTACTGATTCAGTAATAATTGAGTTGATTAAAAACAGTCTGCCGGATTTTCCTTTTTTAATTTTAAAAATTGACGAACATACAGGAGAAGCAGGAATTAATACAAGAATTGAAGCTTTTAAAGATATGTTGGAAAGGAGATTATTTAATGAAAGCAACATTTCCACACTTGGGTAATGTATATATTGCTGTAAAGGCTCTTTTTGACGGATTGGGGATTGATTATGTAATACCTCCTCAAAACAGTCCTGATGCTTTAAATATAGGCACTAAATACTCTCCTGAAGAAATTTGTCTTCCCTACAAAATAATGATAGGCAACTATATTCAAGCAATTGAACAAGGTGCAGACACAATAATACTTACGGGAAGCTGCGGTCCTTGCCGTTTCGGCGAATACTGCGAATTACAGATGAATTTAATGAAAGGCCTGGGATATGATTTAAATTTCATTGTTTTGGATATGCCAAAGGACATAGGAATAAAAGAACTTTTAAATAGGATGGCAGAAATCGGTTCAACCAGCACCATAAACAGGCTAAAAAAAATAAAAGCAGCTAAAGATGCCATTACCGTTATGCACTTAATAGATGAGACAGAAGCACTGTCACGCTATTTGGCAGGTTTTGAAAAAAATAAAGGCCAATGTAAAAATATTTTGCATGAGTGTAAAAGTTCAGCAATAAAATGCACAAATCCAAATGATATGATTTCATTAATAAAAGAATATAAAAACATGCTTAAATATATTTCCGTCGACATTAACAAAAATCCCCTAAAGATTGCTATAATTGGTGAAATATACACAGTGATAGAGCCCTATTCCAACTTTTATATAGAAGATAAACTAATGGATTACGGAGTGTCCACCAAAAGATGCCTCACTCCGAGCTGGTGGCTTAAAAACATGGTATTGAGCCCTGTAAAAATAAATTCATTAAAGATTAAAAAGGCATCCAAAAAATATTTATCCTTGGAAATTGGAGGTCATGCAAGAGAATGCATCGGGGAAGCTCTTATGGCACACGAAGAAGGTTTTGACGGGGCAATTCAAATATTGCCCCTGGGCTGCATGCCTGAAATAGTTTCAAAATCGATACTTCCTTCAATTTCAAGGGATAA
>CAZTXR010000073.1:0-8425 GCA_964617605.1 uncultured Clostridia bacterium
ATATACAGAATTAAATGAAGGAAATTTATTGCGAATACTTCAAGCAGACAATGAATTAGATGAGGCTTTTATAGTAGCATCATTAATTGGTAAAGAGCACAGAGAAAAAAATGTGAATTATTCTGAAATAGCTGTTTTATATAGAACCAATGCTCAGTCGAGAGCCTTGGAAGAAGGTCTAATGAGAGAAGGTATACCTTATAAAATTGTTGGGGGTATAAAGTTCTACGACAGAAAAGAAATTAAAGATATAATGGCATATCTTAAGCTAATTTTTAATCAAAAGGATGACATAAGCTTTGACAGAATAATTAATGTGCCAAGAAGAAAATTAGGGCAAAAATCAATGGATGCCATTTCTTATGAAGCAGCTTCAAAAGGAATATCAAAATTTGAAGCATGTTTTGATTCAGGCCAAATGGAATTAATGCCTTCTGCCGCAAAAAGCATTGAAAGCTTTGTGGCCATGCTTGAAATTATGATGATTAAAAAGGATGTAATGCCCTTAAGTGAATTTATAATGGATGTAATGGAGAACTCAGGACTTAAAGATATGCTTCTCCAGGATAATACTGTAGAAGGAAGAAGCCGAGTTGAAAATATAGATGAGTTTTTGTCTGCAGCCAAGGATTTTGAAGAAAGATATCTGGAAAACAGCTTAGAGGACTTTTTAGCCCATATAGCTTTATTGGCTGATATAGATAAAACCGAGGAGCTGACAAAGGATTCTGTAACCTTGATGACAATTCACAGTGCCAAGGGTCTTGAATATGAAACAGTCTTTGTTACAGGTCTTGAGGATGGTCTCTTTCCAAGCTTGCGGGATGAAGAAAATGCTAATATTGAAGAGGAAAGAAGACTTTTCTATGTAGCTATAACAAGAGCGAAAAAAATGCTTTATATAACCCATGCCAATGACAGAATACGTTTTGGAATGCATGAAATGAAAATGAAATCAAGGTTTTTAGATGAAATACCTGAAGAATGCATAGAAGAATCGGATCCCATGTCTTTTGGCAGCAAAAAACTTAATCAACTGGAAAGAAATATTTATAAAAGAAAAAATGATTACGGCTTTTTTGCGGATGAAGTTAATTTTACAGAAAATACAAAGAAAGCTAAGCTAAAGTCAGACAATATTGTCCCCGGAGATAAAATTATGCACAAGGCCTGGGGGTTAGGGACGGTAGTACAGATTAAAGGCGATGTAATTGTAATAGCTTTTGAAAATAAAGGAATAAAAAATTTAAACCTTGAATATGCACCAATTGAAAAAATATAAGTGGAAGGTAGACTATGGATGAACTTCTGTTAATGAAAGAAAAAATAGAACTGTTAAATGAAGCAAACAAAGCATATTACCAGGAAGACCGTGAAATAATGTCAAATTATGAATATGATAAGCTGTATGACGAACTGAAAAACATGGAAGAAAAGACAGGGATTCTGTTGTCAAACAGCCCAACCATTCGTGTAGGACATGAGCTCTTGTCGGCCTTGCCTAAGGAAAAACATGAAAGTGTTATGCTTTCCCTGGATAAAACGAAAGAAGTTTCTGCTTTGAAGGAATGGCTTGGAGAAAAAGCAGGAGTACTTTCATGGAAACTTGACGGGCTTACCATTGTATTGACTTATGAAGACGGGAAACTGACTAAGGCTGTAACAAGGGGCAACGGTGAAATCGGAGAAGTTGTTACAAATAATGCCAAGGTTTTTGTTAATATTCCGCTAAATATTTCTTATAAAGGAAATTTGCTTATTAGGGGAGAAGCAGTTATAAGCTATTCAGACTTTAATAAAATCAATGAAAAAATACCTGAAGCGGAAGGCAAATACAAAAATCCCAGGAATTTATGCAGCGGTTCAGTAAGGCAATTAAACAATAAAATAACCGCGGAAAGAAGTGTGAGATTTTATGGATTTTCTCTTGTAAAAGCAGATGTTGATTTTAAGAATTCAAGAATAGAGCAGTTAAAATGGCTCAAAAAACAGGGGTTCAGTGTTGTAGAATACAAGAAGGTAACATCTGATATAGAAGATGCCGTTAATTGGTTTGAAGAACACATAAGTGAAAATGATTTGCCTTCCGACGGACTTGTATTGACATTTGATGATATACAATATGGGGAATCATTGGGGACTACTGCGAAATTTCCGCGAGATTCCATAGCATTTAAATGGAAAGATGAAATAAAAGAAACAAAGCTTTTAGAAATTGAATGGAGTGCTTCAAGGACAGGATTAATAAATCCGATTGCAATTTTTGAACCGGTTGAACTTGAAGGAACGACTGTAAGCCGAGCCAGCGTTCATAATTTAAGTATAATGGAAGACTTGGAACTTGGAATAGGCGATACTATCAATGTCTATAAGGCAAATATGATTATACCCCAGGTTCAAGACAATCTGACAAGAAGCGGGAATATTGAGATTCCGAAATCTTGCCCCGTATGCGGCGGTGAAACCCTAATAAAAAACGACAATGATATAAGAACTTTATATTGCGTAAATGATGAATGCTTAGCTAAGCAAATAAAATCATTTACCCACTTTGTCAGCAGAGACGCCTTGAATATTGAAGGGCTTTCGGAAGCAACTATTGAAAAACTTATAGCAAAGGGTTTGGTTAAAGAATTAGCCGATATATTCCACATAGAAAAGTTTAAAGATATAATTACAAAAATGGAGGGCTTTGGCGAAAAATCTTTCAACAATTTGGCAAGTTCAGTAAACAAGGCAAGAAACACCACTGCGGCAAGGCTCCTGTACAGCTTTGGAATCTCAAACATAGGCTTGTCAAACGCAAAATTAATAAGCAGAAAATTTAATGATGACTGGGAGAAAATTCAAGGGGCAACATATGAACAATTAACAGAAATAAGCGGTCTTGGCGATGTTATGGCAAATAGTTATGTTAAATTTTTCAGTGATGAAAAGAAAAAAGCAATTGTGGAAGATGTGCTAAAAGAGGTGACAATAGAAAAAAGCATAAAAGTATTATCAGAACAGATATTTGAAAACTATATTTTTGTAATTACGGGTTCAGTAGAGCATTTTAGAAACAGGGATGAATTAAAGGAAGTAATAGAAGAACGGGGGGGCAAGGTTACTGGCTCGGTTACTTCCAAAACCAATTATTTAATCAACAATGACAACCTATCCAATTCTTCAAAAAATAAAAAAGCTAAGGAATTAGGAATAGAAATAATCACTGAAGAACAATTCCTTCAGTGGTTAAATGGCAATAAAGAGTAGGGGGACTTATGGCATTAAGAGTTTTATTATATTTTGGAATTTTGGCTGTGGGGTGGTTTTTAAGCAATAAAGGAAAAATCCCCCCAAATTTAATGAAAAAAATATCTTCCATTCAATCAATAATCCTTTTTGCATTAATATATATAATGGGTGTTCGAATAGGAATGGATGAGCAAATACTTACATCAATAGGGCAAATAGGTATAAAGGCATTTGTTTTTGCTCTTATGACAGGAGCATTCAGTATTTTGTTTGTATATTTATTAAGAAAGAAGTTTATTGCTGACACAAATATTACAGGGGGAAAAAATGACTAAAAAGATATTGATAGCATTGGTCTTGGGTATAGTATCGGGCCTCTTCGTTATGCCGGATGTTGTCTATGACAATACAGGTTTACTGCTTGACATAGGCCTGTGCCTGCTTTTATTCTTTGTTGGAATAGATTTGGGAAGCAATAAAGATATATTCAAGAATTTAAAAAATGTGGGATTTAAAATATTGATTGTACCTTTTGCAACAATAGCGGGCAGCTTAGTCGGAGGTCTTGTGTGCAGCTTCATATTTAAGATGGACTTGTTCGGCTCTCTTGCTGTAGCTTCCGGTCTGTCTTGGTATACCTTGTCCGCAATTATTATAACACCCATATCATCAGAGCTTGGCACAGTTGCATTTTTATCAAATGTATTCAGGGAAGTGATGGCATTTATATTAATTCCCTTTATAGCAAAGCATATAGGCTATTTAGAAACAATAGCAGCCGGGGCGGCCATCAGCATGGACACAGGGCTCCCCATGATTACAAAGAACACAAACCAGGAAGTAGCTGTAATATCGTTCATAAGCGGGGTCATACTGTCATTGGCAGTAACAGTATTGGTACCCATATTTGTAGGATTGATATAGAAAGGAATAATAAACATAATGACTAAAATATATTTAACAAGACATGGTGAAACAGAGTGGAACAGACAATACAGGTTTCAAGGGCATAAAAATTCAGATTTAACTGACAAGGGAATTTTGGCAGCTGAACTCTTGGCTGACAGGATAGAAGAAATTAATATTGATTGTATTATTTCCAGCCCCCTTATGAGGGCATATAACACAGCAGAAATAGTAAGAGGAAGCAAAGATATTGAAATTATTAAGAATGACGGTCTTAAAGAAATAAATCTTGGAGACTTTGAAGGCTTGAGTTATATGGATATTAAAAGAGAAACTCCTGAGATAATTGAATCTATAGAAAAGGACCCTTTCAACAACCGATATCCAAACGGAGAAAACTTAAGGGAATTCTATAATAGGGTAATAAAATCATTTAAAGAAATAATTGATAAATGTAAAAATGAAACAATATTAATAGTAGCCCACGGTGGAACACTTAAGTGTATTGAAGCATATATAAAAGGTTTTAAAATAAATAATGACTGGATTGGAAACGTGGTAAAAAATTGCAGCTTATCATATTTTGAAATAAATGAAAACAATGAATTTAAAGAAATATTTTTTAATGATACACAGCATTTGGAAGGAAGTGCAGCACTTAATTAATGATAGCATATTGTTTATTTTTTTATATTTGTGCATAGTAATAATAGGCGGGAAAGGGTTTCTTGCCTATTTAAATTAGTTGAAATAATAAAATAAGGTTTTATTAAAATAAATTTAATAAAATAAAACAAGGGGCTTGATAAGTTTATTAAATAATGTTAGACTGATTCATATGATTTTCTACTGAGATAATACATATGCATTTTAAACACACAGGAGGACCTATGAAAAAGTTTAAAAGAGTTCTGGTTGCCAACAGAGGGGAAATTGCAATCAGAGTATTCAGGGCTTGTGAAGAACTTGGAATCAGAAGTGTAGCCATATATTCAGAAGAAGATAAAAATTCCCTATTCAGAACAAAAGCAGATGAATCTTATAGAATCGGCAAGGGAAAGACGCCGGTTGATGCATATTTGGGTATTGATGAAATAATAAGTTTGGCTAAGTCCAAAGGTGTTGACGCAATACACCCCGGCTATGGCTTTTTGTCCGAAAATGTTGAATTTGCCCGTAAATGCGAAGAAGAAGGGATTGTATTTATCGGTCCTGATTATATAATGATGGATAAATTGGGGGATAAAATTAAATCAAAAATTGCTGCAAATGAAGTAGGAGTACCGACTATCCCGGGAATAGAAGAGGCTGTAAAATCCGAAGCGGACGCTAAAAAGTTCGCCGACTTCTGCGGCTATCCTGTTATACTTAAGGCTTCTGCCGGTGGGGGCGGGCGCGGTATGCGTATTGCATGGCGCGAAGAAGACTTGCTGAGGGAATTTAGAAGCGCACAAAGCGAAGCAAAAAAAGCATTTGGAATTGATGATATATTCATCGAAAAGTTTTTGAATAACCCAAAACACATTGAAGTGCAGGTTTTAGGAGATAATTACGGAAATATTGTTCATTTGTACGAAAGGGATTGCTCCATCCAAAGAAGACATCAAAAAGTTGTGGAATTTACCCCTGCCATAAGCATTACGGAAGAACAGAGACAGGCAATATGCGGCGATGCCTTAAAATTAGCAAAGTCTGTTAATTACAGGAATGCAGGAACCCTTGAATTTTTAGTGGACAAAGACGGAAAGCACTATTTTATAGAAATGAACCCAAGAATTCAGGTTGAACACACTGTTTCAGAAATGGTAACAGGTATTGATATTGTCCAGGCTCAAATATTAGTAGCCCAGGGGTACGGATTAGATTCTGAAGAAATAAATATAAAGTCACAGGAGGATGTTAAGCTGTCGGGTTACTCCATACAATGCAGGGTAACCACTGAAGATCCTGCCAATAACTTCGCACCGGACACAGGTAAGATTGATGTGTATCGTACCGGCTCCGGCTATGGTATAAGGCTTGACGGAGGCAACGGTTTTACGGGAGCTGAAATAAGCCCTTATTATGACAGCCTTTTAGTAAAGGTTATAACCCATTCAAGAAGTTTTGAAGATTGCATAAATAAAAATGCAAGAGCTTTAAGAGAAATAAAGGTAAGAGGGGTAAAAACAAATATAGGCTTTTTATTGAATGTTTTAAACCATGAAACCTTTAAAAAGGGACAGTGTCATACAGGTTTTATTGCCGAGAATCCATCCTTGTTAAATGTAAGGGGCGGAGAAGATAAAGAGCTGAAAGTATTAAATTATATCGGTAATATTGTAGTAAATGAAACCAAGGGCATCAAGCCTCAATTTGATGTTCCCCGGGTTCCCGATACAAATGGCCTTGAAATCAAGGCAGGACTTAAGCAATTGTTTGACGAAAAAGGTGCCAAGGCTGTTTCAGACTATGTGCTGCAGCAAAAAAGATTGATGCTTACCGATACCACCATGCGTGATGCCCATCAATCATTGATGGCTACTCGTGTGAGAACTGTTGATATGGAAAAAATAGCTCCTGCCATGTCATATTTGGCAAGTGATTTGTTTTCAATTGAAATGTGGGGAGGGGCTACCTTTGATGTTGCCTATAGGTTTTTAAAAGAAGATCCTTGGGAAAGACTTAAAACTCTGAGAGAAAAAATACCCAATATATTGTTCCAAATGCTTTTAAGAGGAGCAAATGCCGTGGGCTACAAGAATTATCCTGACAATGTAATCAGAGAATTTGTCAAGTCGTCAGCTAAAGCAGGAATAGATGTGTATCGTATTTTTGACTCCTTGAACTGGATGGATGGAATGGATATTGCCATAGATGAAGTTTTAAACCAGGGGAAAATCGCTGAAGCCAGCATTTGTTATACAGGGGATATTCTTGATGAAAAAAGAGATAAATATTCATTGAAATATTATGTGGACTTGGCTAAAAAATTAGAAAAAAGAGGGGCGCACATTATAGCGATCAAGGATATGTCTGCCTTGCTGAAACCTATGGCAGCAGATAAATTAGTAAGAGCCCTTAAAAATGAGCTTGCAATTCCTGTGCACCTGCATACACATGATACGAGCGGCAACGGGGTAGTTACCGTATATGCAGCTGCTAATGCGGGAGTGGATATTTGTGATACAGCCTATAATTCCATGGCAGGTTTAACCAGCCAGCCCCCTTTAAATTCGGTTGTTGCGGCAATGATGAATACAGACAGGGACACAAAGATAAATTTAGACGACATGCAAAAAATTTCTGATTATTGGGAAGCAGTAAGACCTGTTTACAATAAGTTTGAATCAGGATTAAAAACAGGTACTGCGGAAATATATAAATATGAGATACCGGGAGGCCAGTACTCCAACTTAAAGCCACAGGTTGAAAGTTTTGGCTTAGGTCATAGATTTGATGATGTTAAGGATATGTTTAAAACTGTTAATGAAATGTTAGGTGACATAGTTAAGGTTACACCATCATCAAAGGCAGTTGGAGACATGGCAATATTTATGGTTCAAAATAACTTAAACGAAGAAAATATATATGAGAAAGCCAAGGGCATGGACTTCCCCGATTCGATAGTTTCATACTTTGAAGGCATGATGGGTCAGCCTGAAGGGGGATTCCCCGAAGGTTTAAGCAAATTGGTATTGAAAGGAAAAGAGCCAATTAAATGCAGACCCGGCGAATTGTTGCCACCTGAGGACTTTGATGCAATCAAGGCTATGCTTAAAGAAAAATATAAGATAGAAGGAACTGACGAAGAAGCACTAAGCTACGCCCTTTACCCTAAAGTGTTTGAAGATTATTTAAAAAGCACAAAAGAAGAAGTGAATTTAAGGATGATGGGAAGCGATATTTTCTTCCATGGTTTGGAAGAAGGGGAAACATGCGGCGTTAAAATAGCTGAAGGTAAAAAATTAAGCATCAAATTAGTTGATGTTAAAACAAATGAAAATGGCACAAAGGATTTGACCTTTGAAGTTAACGGAAATAACAGGGTAGTTACCATTAAAGATAAGAATGCCCTAACATCCAAGAGCTCAGATGTAGAAAAAATTATGGCAGACACAGGCAATCAATTTGAAATAGGTGCAAATATTCCCGGCAATGTATTCAAAATGCTTGTGAAAGTAGGGGAAAAAGTATCTGCAGGCCAGCCTATTGCCGTATTGGAAGCAATGAAGATGGAAACAAATGTTATAGCTCCTTTGTCAGGGACTGTAAACAAAATCCATGTCAAAGAAGGTCAAAG
>CAZTXR010000074.1:0-8403 GCA_964617605.1 uncultured Clostridia bacterium
GGATCCGGTTCAGAAAATCAAAAAATTACTTAAATAATATAGGAAATAATGCCTGCCCGGTGGGCATTATTTTTTAATTGAAATATATTTTGATGTATGTTATAATTTTTATCATTAATATTAAAAAGATATGCATAATAAGAAGAAAGATGCAAATATGGAGGATAAGATGGGTCTCAGGATGGATATTGGAATTGACCTAGGTACCGCAAGTGTATTAGTTTACATTAAAGGTAAGGGAATAGTAATAAATGAACCTTCTGTTGTGGCAATTGACATTAATACGAATAAAATTCTTGAAGTGGGAGAAGAAGCAAGAAAAATGCTTGGACGTACTCCAGGCAATATTGTAGCAATACGCCCCCTAAGAGATGGTGTAATATCTGATTTTGACATTACAGAAAAGATGTTGAAATATTTTATAAAAAAAGCAGTTGGCAACTCAATAATTAAACCAAGGGTAATAATTTGTGTTCCAAGTGGTGTAACAGAAGTTGAAAAGAGAGCTGTCCTTGAAGCAAGCAACAATGCAGGTGCAAAGAAAACATATCTGATTGAAGAGCCTGTAGCATCAGCTATTGGAGCAGGTCTTGATATAACAAAGCCCTCAGGCCATATGATTATTGATATGGGTGGAGGTACTACTGATATTGCAGTTATATCTCTTGGTGGTATAGTTGTAAGCAGATCTATAAAGGTTGCCGGTGATAAGTGTGACGATGCAATAGTTAGATATGTAAGGAAAAAGTACAATGTAATGATTGGCTTAAGAAGTGCTGAAGAAATTAAAATAAAAATAGGAACTGCATTTCCCGTAGAAGAAGAAAGATATATGGAAGTGAGAGGCAGAAACTTAGTTACAGGTCTTCCTGTAAACTTGACTATTTCGTCTTCTGACTTACTTGAAGCTATGGAAGAAACAATTACTACAATTGCCGATGCGGTGCATTCAGTTCTTGAAAAAACTCCACCGGAATTAGCAGCTGATATAAGTGAAAAGGGAATTGTTATGACAGGCGGCGGATGTCTTATTCATGGAATGGATAAGCTGATTGAAAAGAGAACCGGATTGGTTGTAACTATAGCAGAAGATGCTGTATCTTGTGTTGCAAAGGGAACAGGTCAGTCCTTAGAGCATATGGATGTGTTAAAGGATGCTTTAATTTCAGATAATATAAAAACAAATTACACCGCAGGATAGTCATCCTGAGAGAAGCGAAGGATCTCATGTTTTAAAGATTAGATTCTTCACTGCGTTCAGAATGACACTGACGTGATGGTTATTCATAGCAATGACACTAACGTGACAGAAATAAGAAAAATAAAAATAGAGGGTAGATATGAAAATTAGGAAGGCAGTCATACCTGCAGCAGGGTTGGGCACAAGATTTTTGCCTGCAACGAAAGCAATTCCAAAGGAAATGCTGCCCATTGTGGATAAACCCACAATACAATACATAGTTGAGGAAGTCATTGCTTCCGGAATTGAGGATGTTTTAATTATTACAGGCAGGAACAAAGGCTCGATTGAGGAGCATTTTGACAGGGCTCCGGAACTTGAATACAATTTGGAAAAAAACAAGAATGAAGAGCTTTTAGAAGAAGTAAGAAATATTTCTAAAATGATAAACATTCATACAGTGAGACAGAAGAACCCCTTGGGCTTAGGGCATGCAATTTATTGTGCTAAATCCTTTGTGGGAAACGAACCCTTTGCAGTACTCTTAGGTGACGATATAGTGGATTCCAAAAAGCCATGCCTTAAACAAATGCTTGAGATTCACGAGGAATACAACTTTAGTATTCTTGGAGTGCAGCCGGTAGAATGGGAAAATGTTAACAAGTACGGTATAATTTCAGGTAATAAAATTAGTGATAATATATATGCAGTAAATGATTTGATTGAAAAACCGGATAAAAACTATGCACCATCAAATATTGCCATTTTGGGAAGATATATAATAAATCCTAAGATTTTTGAAATATTGGAAAATACTAAAACCGGTGTGGGCGGTGAAATTCAGCTTACAGATGGTTTAAAAGAACTATGCAGCATAGAACAAGTATTTGCATATATATTTGAAGGCAGAAGATATGATGTGGGGAGTAAAATCGGCTTTCTTGAAGCAACCGTAGACTATGCTTTAAAAGATGATAACTTAAGGCAAGATTTCAAAAATTATTTAAAATCAATAAACATAAAATAAGGGGTGGGGATATGTACAGGGAGAAGTATAATATATGGATTAACAGTCCATATGTAGACAAGGATTTGAAGGAAGAGTTAAAAGGTATTGAAAGGATGGACAGTGAAGTTGAGGACAGATTTTACAAGGAATTGGAATTCGGTACAGGAGGCATGAGGGGGAAGATTGGTGCAGGTACCAATCGCATGAATTTTGTTACCGTAGCAAAAGCTACACAAGGTATTGCAAATTATTTAATTGATAAGTTTCCAAATGAAGAAATTTCTGCAGCTATCGCCTATGATTCAAGATATATGTCAAAAGAATTTGCCGATAAGACCGCATGTGTGTTTGCAGCAAACAAGATAAAAGTATATCTTTTTGACAGTTTAAGGCCTACACCTGAATTGTCTTACGCAGTGAGATATTTTAACTGCAAGGCAGGAGTTGTAATAACCGCAAGCCACAACCCTCCGGAATATAACGGTTATAAGGTATATGACGAATTTGGGGGACAAGTGGTTAAAGATGCTAACAAAATAATTGAAAAAATTAATGAAGTAAGATTAGAGCAAATAAAATTATCTGATTTTGAAGGAAATCCAAATATACAATTAATCGGAAATGATGTGGACACACCCTACATAAATAAAATAAAAGGATTAAGCATAAGAGATGATATTGATAAAGGCTTAAGAATAATATTCACGCCCCTGCATGGAACAGGTAACATGCCAGTTAGAAGGGTCCTTAAGGAAATGGGTTATGATAATGTATTTGTGGTTACGGAACAGGAAGAGCCGGATCCTGAATTTTCAACCGTTAAGTCTCCAAATCCTGAGGAAATTACTTCTTTTGAAATAGCAATAAAAAGGGCAGAAGAATTAGATGGGGAAATTATTATAGGCACTGACCCTGATTGTGACAGAGTGGGAGTTGTAGTCAAGCATAAAGGAGCATATATTCCTTTAAACGGAAATCAGACAGGGGCATTGCTTTTGCATTATATACTGGCTAACTTGTATGAAACAGGAAAATTACCGGCAAATTCTGCTGTTGTCAAAACTGTTGTAACAAGTGAAGTATCCGATATGATAGCAGCTAAATATAATGTAAAAACCTTTGATACACTGACCGGGTTTAAATATATTGCTGAATTAATGCAAGAATTTGAGGAAACAAAACAATATAATTTCTTATTCGGATATGAAGAAAGCTATGGATATTTGGCAGGAACATTTGTAAGAGATAAGGATGCTGTTATTGCTTCCATGCTCATTTGTGAAATGGCTGCATATTATAAAAAACGAAAGGAATCATTAATTGACGTATTAGACAAAATATACAAGGAACATGGATATTATATAGAAGAAACTGTTTCATTAAGCTTTTCCGGTGTTACAGGACAAAGCAAAATGAAAGCAATTATGGAATATTTCAGAGAGAACAAACTATATTCCTTAGCAGGCAAATTGATACCAACAATCAATGATTACAAGATGAGTATTTCGTTAAATTTAATTAAAGGAACTACTGAAAAATTGAATTATCCTAAATCGGATGTTTTAAAATTTTCCTTTATAGATGGCTCTTGGCTTGTGCTGAGACCTTCCGGGACAGAGCCTAAATTAAAAGTGTATTTTTCTATAAATGGAGAAAATAAGGATGAATCAATGGGAGTATTGGAGAAAACCAAAAGCGAGATATTAAGTATAATTGACCGTATTCAAATCAACATTAGTTAAGAACAAAATCTAAATAGGGAGGTGTAAATATGAGAACTGTTACCCGAAAAGTTATTATAATGTTTTTCATTTTCATATTTACATTAAACACCTTTGTTTATGCCGGAGTAAATCCATCAAGAAAAGAATTAGAGTATATGATTGAAAAGGTAGCAAAGAAAAGAGCAATACCGTCTATTCTTTTGAAAGCAATAGCAAGAGTAGAATCTTGTTATGAGCATTACAACAGAGATGGAAGTCCGAAGATTACAGGTACAAGCATTGGCCTCATGCAAATTAACAACAGAAATGGCGGCTATGACGATAATAGACTTAGATATGATATATTATACAATATTGAAGCAGGAGCTGATGTGCTTCTTAATAAATGGAGCATGAGTTCCTATAATACTGTTTCAAGTGTTGGAAATATGGACCCCAATATTTTGGAAAATTGGTATTTTGCGCTGTGGGCCTACAATGGATGGGCCGGCAGCAACAATCCAAACACTATTTCATCAAATGCAAAAAGATACACTTATCAACAGTTGGTTTATAATGTTATAGAAAAAGAATATGACAGTAAAATACACAATATAGATTTTTCTTATCTCCCTGCAACAGGAAAACCAAGCAGATCTTTGGTTGTTCCTACACCTGCTTATACTAACGGCGGTGATATAATACAGTATGAAAAGGGAGATTATGTAAGAACTGACGGCATAAGAAATAAGTATCATTTAAGGGACGCCCCGGCAGGTAAGTATATTCATGACCTTTCAGTAAACCATCTTGCTACTGTAACGGAAGGCCCTGTTTTACAAAACGGATACTACTGGTACAAGGTATATATTGATGACAATACTGAAGGTTGGATAGAAAGAAACTTCCTGCTTCGCACCGGGGATACAGAATATGGAAGATATGTATTTGAAGACATATCCTTGCATTGGGCAAGAAAAGCTATAATGAATTTGTATGGCAAAAATATAGTCAGCGAAGCAGAATATTTTAATCCCGACAAGTATATTTCAAGGGAAGAATTTTTCATATTATTAAGCAAAGCATTGGACTATGCAAATAATAAGAGTACAAAAGCTATCGCTGAGAGCGAAAATACAGAAGTTATTGCAGAAAATGCGAATACAGGTGCAGAGGATGCAGTGACAGCTCTTTCGCTGGAGAACTTTAACTCTTGGGCACTTGAATATGTTGAACAGATTTACGAATTAGGCTTGGTGGATGAAGAGGATTTAATTAATCCTTCAGGCAGTCTAAATCGAAAAGAAGCGGCATTAATGATTGAAAGTATATTTGAAATCAGTGAAGAATTTATTTCATTAAATATAGAAAGTATTTTTTCAGATACAGTAAATTTAAAGGCGGAAGAAATAAATGCGATAAAAACAGTTTATACCAATGGCATTATGTCTGGAAACGGTTCGGGAGGGTTTAGCCCTGATGCTTATCTAACCAGAGCAGAGGCCGCTGCAATAATGGTTAAAATTACAGAAAAGCTAAAATAAGATTTGTTAGGGTGAGTTCTTTCAAAATACTAAGAACTCACCCTTTTTATTACATTATCGGTATAAAGGTATATTTTTCAATAATATGGGAATATTTACATTATAAAACAAGGAAATGTAATTAATTTCTTAGAACGGAGAGGTAAAAAATTGAAAACTATACCATATAAAATAATTATTTTGATTATAATTCTATTATTTATAATTAATTCTCTTGTATATGCAGGAGTTAATCCTTCAAGAGAAGAAATTGAAGCAATGATTGATGAAGTTGCCATAAAAAGAGGTGTACCTGCAATTCTTTTAAAAGGAATTGCAAGAGTTGAATCTGTATACAAGCATTTCAACAGCGACGGAAGCCCCTTAATCTGCGGTACAAGTATCGGGCTTATGCAGATAAACAATGTATACGGAGGATATGATAATTACAGGCTTAAGCATGATATATTGTATAATATTGAGGCAGGAGCAGATATGTTGCTAAATAAATGGAGCATGAGTTCATACAATACGGTTTCAAGCGTAGGCAATATGGATCCAAATATATTGGAAAACTGGTATTTTGCTTTATGGGCATATAACGGCTGGGCACAAAGCAACAATCCGGTATCACCCTACGCTAAAAAATATACATATCAGCAGTTGGTTTACGATGTAATTGAGAAGGAATATGGGGAAAAAATAAATAACATTGATTTTTCTTACCTTCCAAGGGATGCCAAGCCAAGCAGAACATTGGTAGTTCCAACTCCGCAAAGTCACTCAAGCGGAAATATTATACTTTATGAAAGGGGAGATTACGTAAGGACGGACGGAATTAAAGCAGCCTATTATTTAAGGGACTATCCTGCAGGAAATTACGTACATCAATTAAATATTAATCAACTTAGTACCATTATAGAAGGGCCTGTGCTAAAGTACGGATACTATTGGTACAAGGTAAAAGCAGATGATTATACAGAAGGATGGATTGAGAGAAATTATCTTGTTCGTACAGGTGATATTCAATACGGCAAATATACTTATAATGATATATCATATCATTGGTCAAGAAAGATTGTTATGGATTTGTACGGTAAGGGAATTGTAAGTGAAGCTATGACCTATAATCCGGAAAAGGCAGTAACATTAGAGGAATATTGTATTTTTTTAAGCAGAACATTAAACTATATAGAAAGAGTCAATCAACAAAAAAAGATACAAGCAGAAAATAAAACCTTATTCTATAATTTTACAAATGTGCATTCCTGGGCATTAAATTATGTAAAGGATATATATGAGAGAGGGCTGCTTAATGATAAAGAGTTATCAGATCCACTGGCCGGTTTAGCAAGAAAAAGCGCTGCGCTGATAATTGAAGATATATTGGCAGACAGTGATAAGTATACAAATTTAGATATAAAAACTATTTTTTCTGACCTGGCCAATTTAACCGAGAGAGAAATTTCTGCCCTTAAAACAGCCTATATAAACGGAGTAGTATCCGGTAAACATGTAAAAACTTTCAGTCCTGATGAATATTTAACCAGAGCAGAAGCAGCAGTAATAATGTCAAATATAGTAAAAAAGTATGTAAGATAAATCAATTATGACGGGAAGACACCCTTGTCAATACCATGAATAAGCATCACGATAGTGTCATCCGGACTGCGGCGAAAAGTCAATCAGGGTGACACTTTTCTTTCCGCATTATGAAATCTTATATCATAAAGTCTGTCAAATTCCTTTGTATCCTTATTATAAGTTACAGGGGATCTGTTTCTGTTAAGGAGCTTTATTATTCTATAAACATCAATCCATATTTCAGCCAATGTTTCCTTTTGGGATTCATCAAAAACTAACTGCATTCCAAAGTGAAGGTGAGGGTTGTTGATATTGTTTACATTTTCTTTTCTTGAATAGCCGGTCATCCCCAAATATCCTATTACATCTCCTGCCAATACCACATCACCTTCCTTAAGGGTTTTGACATAAGGATGGTCCTTTCTCAGGTGAGCATAATAATAGTATCTTTTGTTGTCTAAACTGCGTATCCCTATTCGCCATCCGCCATACTGATTCCAGCCTAATGCTTCAATTCGCCCTGATTCAACGGCAACTACAGGAGTGCCCACTGAACCAACCAAGTCATTTCCAAGATGCACCCTTCTGAAACCATAGCTTCGAGAGTTTCCAAAATCATCATAATGACCGTAATGGTATCCTCCCGCAATAGGTGAAAATGCTTTTAATCCATACTTTTTAACCCAAACTTTTTCGCCTGTATTTTCATCCTTCATCTGTATTTCATAAGGTCCCACAAACCCCTCTAACACAGCTTTATAAGCTTCAAAATAATAATTGTAGTGAGTAAGATTCTTTGTTAATTCTTCAATACTTTCACCATTTTTTAATTTATTTATTAAATTATCCATATCCTTAGGCTTATACCTTGAATAAAAATCACCGCCATATCTTGTTCCGAGATAAGCTAATATTTCAATCCAATCTAATTTAACCTCATCATCAATGCTGTTTATATCTGCTATTAGAGCCTTGTCCATAGCTTCATATGAAACCCTGTAATCTACCCACTTGATAAAGTTCTTTTCTTCATCTGCTGATACAGATTGAGATTTGTTTATAAACAAATAAAAAATTGCACATAGAAGTACTGTAATTGCTGTAATTATTGATAAGGATCTCCATTTATATTTATTTTCAATAGTCATACCTTTCCTCAATATTAAATTTGGTGGCATTACTTGTGTCCCTTTTCTCTATAAATTTTATGCAATTTATGGCTTCTTAGAACTTATATTCAGTTTTGATATATTTCGAGTATATTTTTAATTTAAAGAACGAAATAACAAGACAGAAATTATTTGTAAATCTAATATTTTTGTGATAGTATGAATTGATTAAGAGCATGTTCATGTGCATGGGGAGGACATAAGTAAATGAAGTTAAAATTTTGTTCATTATACA
>CAZTXR010000075.1:0-8328 GCA_964617605.1 uncultured Clostridia bacterium
CTTCCTCCATTTAATTATATCTGCAGCTATTGAGTCTGCATCTAATTTATTTTCTACTATAAGTTCTTCAATTGAACCTTGTTTTATAAATTCATCCGGCAATGTTTTTAAAAGCACATTCACATTTTGAGGCAGTATGCTTAAAATATTCATGGCGTAAGAACCATAGACCGGGGCCTCATCAATAATTACCAAATTGTTTGTTTTCTTAATGGATTTTAATATAAGCTCTTTGTCAAAGGGTTTAATAAATCTTAAATTAAGGACCTCCGAGTTTATATTTTCTGTTTTCAAAATTTCACTGACTTCTATTGCACTTTTGACCATTTTACCTGCAGCTGCTATTGTTATATCATTACCTTCATTAACCAAGCAACCTTTGCCTAAAACAATTTCTTGCTCACTGTTTTTTATATTTTCACTCATACTCCCTCTTGGATACCTGATTGCTATGGGAGAGTTAAATGAAACAGCAAATTCAAGCATGCTTCCAAACTCCCTGTAATCAGCCGGAGACAAGACTGTCATATTCGGTATTTGACTCAGAAAGCCTTCATCAAACACACCTTGATGTGTTTCACCGTCATTGCCCACCAAGCCTGCCCTGTCAATGGCAAAAATAACATGCAAATTTTGAATTGCCACATCATGAACCACTTGATCATAAGCTCTTTGAAGAAATGAAGAATAAAGAGCAACAACAGGGATAATCCCATTTGCGGCAAGTCCTGCAGCCATGGTAACGGCATGCTGCTCTGCAATGCCTGCATCAAAAATTCTGTTTGGAAATTTCTTGGCAAAATCCGTAAGGCCTGTACCATCTGTCATAGCGGCTGTTATTGCTGCTACATTTTCATTTTTTTCTGCAATTTCACACATTTTCCTGCCAAAATAATCAGAAAATGAATAGGTAGATTCTTTAAGACTTTTGCCTGTTTCTATATTAAAAGCAGAAACACCATGGAATTCATTTGGCCTTTCTTCGGCGAACTTATATCCCTTTCCTTTTCTTGTAATAACATGCATTAATAAGGGGCCTTCAATATCCTTTGCTGCCTGTAAAGATTCAATAATTTCATGAATATTATGCCCATCCACAGGTCCCATGTAGGTAAGTCCTAATTCTTCAAAAAGCATACCCGGCACAACAATTTGTTTTATGCCATCCTTTGCCCTTTTTAGCAGCGCTTTGATTTTCCCGCCTATAAATGTTTTGTTTAACAGTTTCTCAACATCCTTTTTTGTAGAAAGGTATCCTTTTGTGATACGTATTTTGCTTAGATAACGAGACAGGCCGCCCACATTTTTTGATATGGACATTTCATTATCGTTTAAAATTATCATAAGCTTTGTATTGCTTCTTCCTGCATCGTTTAATGCTTCAAATGCCATTCCTCCGGTAAGTGCGCCGTCACCTATGACTGCAACAATTTCATAATTATCATTTTTTAAATCTCTTGCCCTTGCCATACCCATCGCGGCAGATAAGGAAGTGCTGCTGTGCCCGGTATCAAATACATCATATATACTTTCATTTCTTTTGGGAAATCCGCTGATACCTTTAAACTGCCTTAATGTAAGCATTTCATTTTTTCTTCCCGTAAGAATTTTATGCACATAGGTCTGGTGTCCCACGTCCCATATAATTTTATCATACGGAGTGTTAAAAACCTTATGTAGTGCCACAGTGAGCTCAACCACCCCTAAATTTGAAGCAAGATGTCCTCCTGTTTTTGAAACACTTTCTATAATATATTGCCTCAATTCACCGCAAAGTATATTTAGTTCATCTTGATTCAGATGCTTTATATCCTCCGGCATATTAATATTGTCTAATAACATTACAACCTCACTATGCATCAAATTTAATAAAATGCATTAATCTCATTATATTATTTTTTAACAATTATGTCAAAACTATTATAAAATTTTTGCTTTTTTAGAAATAATACTGTACATTTATCAGGATTTATTATATATTATTGTCTATAAACATTAATAAATAGTGTATTTTATAGGCAAATTATGCTATGTTATTTTTTTTATACAAGAATAATTCTAAATCAAACAGAATTGTCGACAATAATCATTAGTAGTAAAATCAATGGAAAAATGGAGGTTATTATGGATAAGAAATGGGTTTACTTATTCAAAGAAGGAAGTGCGTCTCAAAAGAATTTGTTAGGGGGAAAGGGTGCCAATTTAGCTGAAATGACCAATATCGGAATGCCTGTGCCACAAGGATTTACCGTTACTACAGAGGCCTGCACTGAATTTTATGTTCAGGGAGAAAAATTAACAGAGGAAATTATCAAACAAATAAGAACCAACTTAGCAATACTTGAAAAGCAAACAGAAAAGCTGTTTGGTAACACCGAAAACCCACTATTGGTATCTGTTCGTTCTGGTGCTAAATTTTCAATGCCCGGTATGATGGACACAATATTAAACCTTGGTTTAAATGACGATACTGTTGAAGGGGTTGCAAGAAAAACAGGGAATTTACGTTTTGCATATGACAGCTACAGGAGATTTATTCAAATGTTTGGGGATGTTGTTATGGAAATTCCTAAATACATGTTTGACCATGCCCTTGAAGACAAAAAGGAAAAAAACGGATTTAAATTTGACACCGAGTTGACTGCAGATGATTTAAAGGAACTTGTGCAGGAGTTCAAGCAAATTTATAAAAAAGAATTGAAAACAGATTTTCCCCAGAATCCTGAAGATCAGCTTTTAATGGCAGTGGAGGCAGTTTTTAAATCATGGAACAATCAAAGAGCAATTACATACAGAAATTTATATGATATACCTCATGATATAGGGACTGCAGTAAATGTTCAGTCAATGGTATTCGGAAATATGGGAGATACATCCGGAACCGGCGTATCATTTACAAGAAATCCATCTACAGGAGAAAATAAAGTATTTGGTGAATTTTTAATCAATGCGCAAGGTGAAGATGTTGTGGCAGGAATCAGAACTCCCCTGTCAATTGATAAATTAAAAGAAATAATGCCTGAAATATATGATGAATTTATTAATGCTGCTCACACATTAGAAGAGCACTACAAAGATATGCAGGATATAGAATTTACCATTGAGCAGGGTAAGCTATTCATGCTTCAAACACGCTCAGGCAAAAGAACTGCCGAAGCGGCTTTAAGAGCTGCGGTTGAAATGGTTAATGAAGGCTTAATAACTAAAGAAGAGGCCGTTATGAGAATAGACCCCAAATCATTAGACCAATTGCTTCATCCGAAATTTGACCCGGAAGAACTTAAAAAATCAGCAGCAATTGCCAAAGGTCTACCCGCATCTCCGGGTGCAGCTTCCGGAAAAATATATTTTACGGCTGATGAAGCTGTTGCTGCTTCACTGAAAGGCGAAGCAACAATTCTTGTCAGGAAGGAAACTTCACCGGAAGATATAGAGGGAATGAGCAAGGCTAAAGGTATTCTTACTTCAAGGGGAGGAATGACTTCACATGCCGCAGTAGTTGCAAGAGGAATGGGTAAATGTTGTGTTGCCGGATGCGAAACAGCAATCGTAGATGAAAGAAACAAAACTATGACCGTAAACAAAGAAATTTTCCAAGAGGGAGATTATATTTCTCTTGACGGAAGCACGGGAAGTGTGTATAAGGGAATAATTGATACAGTAGAAGCCAATATATCGGGAAACTTTGAAAAATTAATGGAATGGGCGGATGAATTCAGAAAATTGGGTATCCATACAAACGCAGATACCCCGACCGATGCTGCCACCTCCGTTAAATTTGGCGCCGAAGGTATCGGTCTTTGCAGAACGGAGCATATGTTCTTTGATGAAACGAGAATTTTCTCTGTCAGAAAAATGATTATTTCCGATACATTAGAGCAAAGAGAAAAAGCATTGGCAGAGATTTTACCGATGCAGAAAAATGACTTTAGAGAAATATTTAAAGTAATGGGTGTTCGTCCTGTTACAATAAGGCTTTTAGATCCTCCTCTTCATGAATTTATACCTAACAATGAAGATGATATAAAAGAATTGGCAGAAGACATGAATATTCCTTTAACAACATTAAAGGATAAAATCAGCAGCCTTCACGAAGTAAACCCCATGTTGGGCCACAGGGGCTGCAGGCTTGCTATATCCTTCCCTGAAATAGCAAAGATGCAAACAAGGGCGATAATCGAAGCGGCAATTGAAGTATCCAAGGAAGAGAATATTCAAATCGTTCCCGAAATAATGGTTCCTTTGATTGGCAAAAGAGAAGAACTTGAAATTTTAAGAGCATTAATAATAGAAGTTGCTGAAGAAGCAAAAAAACGAATGAATTATGACCAAAAATATCTAATAGGAACAATGATTGAAATACCGAGGGCATGCTTAATAGCTGATGAAGTTGCGGAATATGCTGATTTCTTCTCCTTCGGAACAAATGACCTTACTCAGATGACATTTGGTTACTCAAGAGATGATGCTGGTAAATTCCTGGAAGACTACAAAGATGCAGGAATACTTGAACAGGATCCTTTCGAAACTATCGACCAGGATGGGGTTGGAAAATTAGTTGAAATGGCTGTTAATTTAGGAAGAAAAACAAAAGAACACCTTCACCTTGGAGTTTGCGGAGAACATGGCGGAGACCCCGCTTCAGTTGAATTCTTCCATCGTGTAGGGCTTGACTATGTATCATGCTCACCATTTAGGGTACCTGTAGCAAGACTTGCTGCAGCCCAAGCTGCTTTAAATGAAAAAATGGATGTTCATAGAGACAAATAAGCATAAGAAAGCGGCTCGCTGATAAGCGAGCCGCTTCTTTTACATCGATTGAGCAAAACTCCAACTATTGTGTGTATGACTGGGGGACGTATGACTGGGGGACGGGGTTGCTGTCATCAAAACAGCAGCTTCATACCTCATTTTATCTCGCTTTTATATTATTGTTTTTATATGTATTGAATGTAAACTTATGTCCGTTATTTTCGTGTATTTCCGATGCATAGGATAAATACCAGTCTTGGTCTTCATCGAAATTATGCAGGAATGTATCTGCATTTACAATAGCATCAACCTTTGTAATAAGAGCGTCGCTGCAATAAGGATATAATGCATTGTATATGTTGCCGCCGCCTATGACAAATATGTCATCTTCCTTGTATTTTTTTAACTCCTTAAACAATTCATCAAATGAATTTACTGCTATACATCCTTCTTCACAAAAATCTTTGTCTCTTGTAAGTACTATATTTATTCTGTTTCTTAATGGCTTGCCGCCAGGGAATGACAACAATGTTTTTCTGCCCATAACCACAACCTTGTCAAGGGTTGTTTCTTTAAAAAACTTCATATCATCTGGCAAATTAAACAATAAACCGCCTTGATATCCGATTGCCCAATTTATTGCCGCTGCAACTATTAATTTCATAATAAACTCCTTTATACCGCTATCGGAACCTTTGCTTTGAATGGATTAAATTCATAATCAAGCAATTTAAAACTGTCAACTGTAAATTTATAAAAATCATCAATAACCTTATCTATTATTAAAGCCGGAGCCTCATGCTCCTCCATCTCAATAAGCTCTTCTATTAGGGGCACATGCCTGTCATAAATATGTGCATCCGCAATTACATGAACTAATTCTCCTGCAACCAAACCGCTTGCCTGAGCCATCATGTGTACCAAGATTGAATATTGAACCACATTCCAGTTATTAGCTGCCAATACATCCTGTGAGCGTTGATTTAATATGGCATTTAACTTATTGCCCGAAACATTGAAGGTCATGCTGTAGGCGCAGGGATAAAGATGCATGGCGTGCAAATCCTGAAAATTATAAATATTTGTCATTATTCTTCTGCTTGCCGGATTATTTTTTAAATCAAACAATACTCTGTCTACCTGGTCAAATTCACCTTCTGTGTACTTGTGCTTTAGACCTAGCTGATAACCGTAAGCTTTACCGATAGAGCCTGTTTCGTCTGCCCAGGAATCCCATATACGGCTGTTTAAATCATTAACATTGTTTGATTTTTTTTGCCATATCCACAATAATTCATCAACGGCAGCTTTAAAATTTGTTTTTCTAAGTGTTAAAATAGGAAAACTCTCCTGCAAATTATATCTGTTTACTATACCAAACTTCTTAATGGTGTGAGCAGGTGTATTATCCTCCCATCTTGGTCTAACATTGTAATCAGTATCCCATACTCCATTTGTCAATATGTCTTTGCACATTTCTTTAAAAATTTTATCTGCAGTACTCATAATACCTCCCCAAGCCTTAATATTATTATTTATTATATATTACAAGCCTTGAATTTACAAGAAATAATTAGACATATAAAGAGGGAACCCTTTTTTAAGTTCCCTCCTATCTCAATGTATTATGGTTAATAAAATTTTTTATTTGCATTTTTTGCTCAAAGTCCTTTACCCTTACAGCCTGTGAGTCTTCGTTGTCAAAGTTTTTAAAATATATGCACATATCACCGTCTTTAGTATCATCATATCGTATGCAGCGAAATCCGTTATCGTACATTTCTTTAATTTTCTCAATATCCTTCATAATATTCTCCCCTTTGTTTTTATATATATTATTGCCCATATATGAGAAATTATGATTAAATTGAAGAAAAATATAATATTGATGATTTATGGCTTTTATTTGGGTAAATTTATTATTTTTTCTTTGGATTCTTTATACAAAACAAATTTATTGCCTATGCTTTGTACATATTCAGCTCTTATAGATTCAGCAATTTCGTTAGCTGTATCTTTTGCTGAAAGCATTGAATTATTTAGAATTTTTATTTTAACTAATTCCCTGGCAGCTAATGCATCATCAATTTGCTTTAATACATTTTCCGTAACTCCGCCCTTGCCTATTTGCATAATAGGCCCCAAGGAATTAGCTAATCCTTTTAAATAGCTTCTTTGTTTACCTGTTAACATTTATCCTCCTATATGAAATTCTGCAATCCTATTCTCCAATTTACTTGCTCCTTGCGTCACATAAATTGAGAATTCCTTGTAAATTACAGAACTGTGACTGTTAATCCACGAAGTCAAATTCAACTCCGCATACACTTATCAGGTCCCCTTCTGCGGCACCAAGATCTCTTAATTTCTGTATTACGCCTTTGTCGATAAGAACTTTCTGAAAGTTTGAAAATGATTCAAAGTCATCAAAATTGGTTGATGCCACAAGCCTTTCAAGGAAATCACCCTCTGCCAAATAGTAATCTTCTTCCTTGCTTACAACAATAGTATCTCTCTCTTTTCTGTCAAAGAAATTCTCAACGACATCCTCATCAACAAATTCAATTTCTTCCTCAATTTGAAGCAATCTTTCATATGCTCTTTTCTTGAGAAAATCAAGGTTTTTGCCTGTTGCAGCTGACACTTCAATTATTTCATATTTATCAGAAAATTCTTTTTTAATTTTTTCAATATTTTCTGATGCTTCCGGCAAATCAATTTTATTCAAAACTATAATTTGCTCCTTTTTAGACAATTTGTCACTGTATTGATTTAATTCTTCATTAATTTTATAAAAGTCTTCAATAGGGTCCCTTCCCTCTTGCCCGGATGCATCAATAACGTGAAGAAGTAATTTAGTTCTTTCAACATGTCTTAAAAAGTCAAGCCCTAAGCCTGCACCCTCAGATGCACCTTCTATGAGTCCCGGAATATCTGCCAAAACATAACTGTGACCCTCACCTATACTTACAACCCCAAGGTTTGGTTTTAAGGTTGTGAAGTGGTAATTTGCTATTTTTGGTTTGGCACTTGTTACAGAGGCTAAAATTGTTGATTTGCCTACATTTGGAAATCCAACCAAGCCAACATCTGCAATCAGTTTAAGTTCAAGAACTATATCTCTTTCCTCTCCCTTTGTTCCCGGTTCTGCGAAACGCGGAGTGCGCCTGATGGAATTTTTGAATTTAACATTGCCCTTCCCCCCATGACCGCCTCTTGCTGCAACATATTGCTGTCCATGGCTTTTTAAATCAGCCAGCACAATATCAGTTTCTTCATCTTTTACTAAAGTTCCTACAGGCACCCTTAAATAAAGACTTTTTCCGTCAGAACCGTATTGTTTCTTCCCTCGTCCGTCTTCGCCGCCATCAGCCTGGTAATGTCTTTTATATCTGAAATCCATCAAAGTTCTCAAGCCCTCATCGGCAACTAAAATAACGCTGCCTCCGTCGCCTCCGTCGCCGCCTGCAGGACCTCCCATTGGTATGTATTTTTCACGTCTGAATGCAACGCTTCCGTTCCCGCCTTTACCGGCCTTAACATTTATTTTTGCTATATCTACGAACATATATCTTC
>CAZTXR010000076.1:0-8292 GCA_964617605.1 uncultured Clostridia bacterium
AGATATGTGGATAGAAGACGGTTATGTAGGAATTGCTTACAATGTTCCTGACCCTTTAACCCGTAAGTATGTGTATATGATGGCTCGGGAGGAAGCAATAATTCTTGATAATTGTTATACAGGGAAAACTTTCAGAGCGATGATTGAAATGATTGAAAATGGTAAAATTCCAAAGGATAAAAATATAATGTTCCTTCATACAGGAGGCCTTCCCGGTTTATTCTCCGAAGAACATGCTGATTCAATGCAAAATGAACTTTGGGAAACTCAGATGGAATACAAATTGTAGTTTACATTATTAACTAAATAGCTAAGATATTTACATAGTAATTATTTAAATTATGTAAACAATATAGATAAGCAACAAAAACAGCTGTTTGATGGTTGCTTTTAAATATAAAAACCGGCATTTTCTTGCCGGTTTTTGTTAAAGGGTTTTATTTATTATTTGTTTAAAGCTGCTAATAAATGTTCTAAATTCATACCGTGGACTGCTGCAGCCTCTTCCAATGTTTCCATTTGGGCACTTGGACAGCCTACACATCCCATTCCATGAGCCATTAATACTTCTGCAGCTTCTAATTTTGTCATAATAACTTCACGTATTGTCATATCTTTTGTAATCATAAGGACCTCCTTTAATTTTATAATCCATTATACAGTATGACAAAATAATATTCAATATTTTAAATTAAAAAATTTGTTTAAAATTCAAAACGTATTCCCGACCCTTGTGCTTAAAAACTGTTTGAATCGCAATATAATGTGTGATATAATAACTTCACGCCCCCAACCAAAGCATAACTTTGGGCGGCTGATGGAGGATTGTACCATATTGAAACAAGACGTTAGTTTTTGTGCCTATGATATAATCAAAAAGGGCTACTAAGACAATTACTAAGCAAGAGGCAGGAGTAATAATATGCATACACGTTACAATGAAAAAATAACCGATATGAAAAAATGTATACAAAAAAAGAGTAAGCTTAATTTACTTTTAAAACAAACGGAACAGGACATAATAAAAGAAAAACTTATGTTAAATAAACTTTCTGCCGAATTGGAGAAAGAAGATCAGGATGTTTTAAAATTGAAATCATTAAATATTACTTCATTGTTTTATGCAATATTAGGTACAAAAGAAGAAAGGCTTAATAAGGAAAAACAGGAACTGCTAAAAGCAAGATTGAAATATGATCAGTGCAAGAATAATATGGATTATCTTGTTAACGAAACAAAAAAGATCGTTGATAAGCTTGCTCAGTTAAGCGGTTGTGAAATGGAATATGAAGATTTAATAGATCAAAAGCTAAAAATCATCAATTTAGAGGACAATGAAACCAGCCAAGTTTTAAAAAATTTAATAAAAAGAAAAGAAAATATGAATGCCAATATAATTGAAATTAATGAGGCAATTTGTTATGGTGAAAGAGCCTTGGATGCGATAGAAAAAGCCATAAAGAAATTAGAAACTGCGGAAGGCTGGGGCCTTGCAGATATATTGGGCGGAGGCATTATAACAACTGCCATAAAACATAATAATATTGATGAGGCCAGGGAGTATGCAGAGCAAGCCCAGAGGATGTTGGGAAAATTTAAGAAAGAAATGTCAGACATTACAATGGTGACAGGTACTGAAATTACTGTAGGAGCTTTTGAAACCTTTGCAGACTATTTCTTCGACAGCTTGATTTTTGACTGGGTGGTTCAATCTGAAATAGGAAAGACATTGGATACCATAAAAAATACGAAAAATCAAATGGATAAAGCCATGTCCAAGCTTTATGAAGAAAAGGTAACTGAAGAATTCATGATAAAACAAATAGAGGAAAAAATCAATCATATAATAGAAAATGCATAAAGAATATAAAAACTTCTTGACAAAGAGATTTTAATGCTATAAAGTAAGTGACAATTAAATAATATACTTCTTATCAAGAGAGACGGAGGGATCGGCCCTATGATGTTTCGGCAACCTGCAGTAGATTGCAAGGTGCTAATTCCGGCAAAGTATTTACTTTGGGAGATGGGGAGACGGATAAAAACATACCCTCTCTTCTTATAGAGAGGTTTTTTTATGACCTAACCCCATATGTTCGAGCAATGGAGAAGAACAGATGGTTGCTAGGTCAAACGCAACGAGTTCCCATTTTATGTGAGCGAAGCAAGCAGATAAAATGGTGAACGGAGACTGCGATTATGGGAGGTTGAAATGTCAATAGAAAAAGTAAGAAAATATTTAAAACAATTTAACAAAGATAACGATATTCAAGAAATGGACGAATCAACAGCGACTGTTGAGTTGGCAGCACTTGCTTTAGGTACGGAAGAAGCAAGAATTGCAAAATCATTATCATTTTATGACAATGGTTCTGCTATGGTAATAGTTGTGGCAGGAGATGCAAAAATAGATAACAGAAAATTCAAAGACTATTTTGGATATAAAGCTAAAATGCTTACTCCTGATGATACAGAAAAGTTTACGGGACATGCAATAGGCGGAGTTTGCCCCTTTGCACTGCCTGATAATGTAAAAGTATATTTGGATGAATCCATGAGAAGATTTGAAACTATGTTTCCGGCATGTGGCAGCAGTAATTCTGCCATAGAGCTTACCTTGGATGAATTAGAGGAAACATCAAAAAGCAACATATGGATAGATGTATGCAAGAATTGGTGAATGAGACTGCGGGACTGCGGGACTGAGTTGCTGTGGAATAAATAGACTACTAAAAATAAGATAAATGTTAAATAAGGATAATATTATGTTAAACGAATTTTCAAGAACACAGCTTCTGTTAGGTAAGGAAGCAATGGAAAAATTAAAAAGTTCCACAGTTGCTATTTTCGGCATCGGCGGTGTGGGGACATTTGTGACGGAAGCTTTAGCAAGGTGCGGATTAGGGAATTTTGCCTTGTTTGATGATGATGAGGTATGCCTAACAAATATTAACAGGCAGTTAATAGCCACAAGGAAAACAATCGGAAGAAAAAAGGTTGATGTAATGGCAGAAAGGATAAAGGAAATTAATCCGAATGCTAATGTAACAACACATCAGATTTTCTACATGCCTGACAATGCCCATGAATATGATTTAAGCGGCTATGATTATATTGTGGATGCTATTGATACAGTAACTGCCAAAATTGAATTGATTGTAAGAGCTGAAGCAAACAATACACCCATTATTAGCAGTATGGGTACCGGCAATAAATTAAATCCGACTGAATTAGAAGTTACGGATATATATAAAACTTCGGTAGACCCCTTAGCAAAGGTTATGCGCCATGAATTAAAAAAACGAGGCATAAAAAATTTAAAGGTTGTATATTCAAAAGAAGAACCTATAAGACCAAGGGAGGAAGAAGAAAGCAGCATGCGGATTCTGGAAAACACGGATAAAAGGTCAATACCGGGAAGTGTTTCCTTTGTACCACCCGCAGCAGGACTTATTATTGCAAGTGAGGTTGTTAAGGATATAATAGCTAAATAAAGGAGGTAACATCGTGGGGACGTCACCATTTATTCAAATAAAAGACTTACAAAAAGAATTTATAAGTCAAAACAATACTGTTACTGCCCTTTCGGGAATTAACCTGAATATAAATAAAGGCGATATCTTTGGAATTATAGGTATGAGTGGTGCCGGTAAAAGCACCTTGGTAAGATGCATAAATTTTTTGGAAAGACCTACAAAGGGGACTATCATTATTGGCGATAAGGATTTATCACAATTAAGCGATAGAGAGCTTAGGCATGAAAGACAGCAAATAGGAATGATTTTTCAACAATTCAATTTGCTCATGCAAAGAACTGTTGAGGACAATATTTGTTTCCCCTTGGAAATTGCCGGTATAAGCAAAAAGCAAGGGAGAAAAAGAGCTTCGGAGCTTTTAGAGATTGTCGGACTTTCAGATAAAAGGAAGGCATATCCGTCACAATTGAGCGGTGGACAAAAACAAAGGGTTGCAATTGCAAGGGCACTTGCCACAAACCCGCAGACCCTCCTTTGCGATGAAGCAACAAGTGCTCTTGACCCTACTACAACCCGCTCAATTCTTGCACTGTTAAAAGATATAAATAACAAATTCGGAATTACAATAATTATCATAACTCATGAAATGTCTGTTGTAGAAGAAATTTGCAACAAGGTTGCCATAATTGACAAGGGATATTTAGCAGAGACAGGGTTTGTTGAAGATGTGTTTTCAAATCCAAAAACTGATGCTGCAAAAAGGCTTGTATATGTTAATAATCCAACCTATGTTGAAGAAATGAAGGGAAAGAGAGTTATAAGAATAGTGTTTGACGGCAAGTCATCCTATGAACCCGTTATTGCAAACCTGGTTTTGGAAATAAAGGCCCCTGTAAACATCCTGTTTGCAGATACAAAGGATATAAACGGAAAGGCATTCGGGCAGATGATAGTGCAGCTTCCTGAAGATAGGAATTTATCGGACAAGGTAATTTCTTATCTTAGAAATATTAATGTTAATGTAGAGGAGTTGATAGATTATGTGGGAAATTGAGTCATTAATGGAATTATTTAAAGAAAATATACAAATGCTGGGCAATGAAACAATTAACACATTATATATGACCTTTGTTTCATCATTATTTGCCTATATACTTGCATTACCCCTTGGCGTAGCCTTGGTAATTACAAAAGAAGACGGTTTACATCCTGTAGGATTTTTAAATAAAATTTTAGACATTGCCGTAAATATAGGACGTTCAGTTCCCTTTTTAATATTATTGGTTGCAATACAGCCCATTACAACTTTGATAGTAGGCAAAAGTTACGGTCCGACTGCAACAATCGTTCCCTTGGTGTTTGCAGCCACACCATTTATAGCAAGACTTATTGAATCTTCACTTCAGGAGGTTGATAAGGGAGTCATAGAAGCAGCTCAGAGCATGGGGGCGTCTGTTTCAACAATTATATTAAAAGTATTGATACCTGAGGCAAAGACTTCATTAATCGTGGGAGGCACTATTGCTGTTGGCACAATATTAAGCTATTCAGCCATGGCAGGATTTGTTGCCGGTGGGGGATTAGGAGATGTAGCCATAAGGTATGGATATTACAGATATGAAGCTGATATTATGATTATTACAGTCATACTTATGGTGATTTTAGTACAAGTGCTTCAGCTTACAGGAATGAAAATCGCAAGAAAAACAGATAAGAGAGCAATCTGACCCCAAGAGGGAAAAGCTTATAAATTTCAGAGACAAAAAGGAGAAAAAAATGAAAAACATAAAAAGAGTATTATTAGCAGTATTAATATCGGTATTAGCCCTTGCAGCTTTTGGTTGTGCAAAGAATGAGCCTGCACCATCAGGTGAAACAAAACTTACAAAAATAACAGTTGCCTCATCACCGGTACCCCATGCACAAATATTAGCACAAGTTAAATCGGACTTGGCAGATAAAGGATATGAGTTAGAAGTTATTGAGTTTTCAGATTATGTACAACCTAACATGGTAGTTGAAGCAGGTGATATTGATGCAAACTTCTTCCAGCACAAACCATACTTAGATAACTTTAATGCAGAAAAGAAAACTAATATTGTTTCCGTTGCTTCCGTCCATTATGAACCATTGGGAGTTTATCCCGGAAAATCAAAGGACCTGTCAAATATTCCAAACGGAGCTACAATAGCTGTACCAAATGATACAACCAATGAAGCAAGGGCACTTTTATTACTTGAAGCAAACGGTATAATCAAAATAAAAAAAGGTGCGGGACTTACGGCAACTAAAAAGGATGTGGTTGAAAATCCGCACAATATCGACATTGTTGAGCTTGAAGCTGCACAGGTGGCAAGAGTTGTCGCTGAAACGGACTATGTAGTATTAAACGGAAATTATGCCCTTGAAGCAGGGTTTAATGTAGAAAGTGATGCATTGGCAAAAGAAGAACAGGAATCTGAAGCTGCACAAACATATGCAAATATCCTTTGCGTAAAGAAGGGCAATGAAGAAACTGAAAAAACCAAAGCCTTAATCGAAGTCCTAAAAAGCGACAAAGTTAAACAATATATTGCTGGCACCTACAATGGTGCAGTGGTAGCAATAGACTAAAAATTAAGAAAGATCCTGAATTCTCCTTTAAAAAAGAAGGACTTAGGATCTTTTATATAAAACACCTGCCATACAGCAAGTGTATTAGGTATACAATGGTTTAAGGAATTAGTTTCTTAATGGTTTCAAAGCGTGAGCCCAAGCAATCAGCTGGTCAAGCATTGCATGAACCTCACCCTCATGGCGCGGGTCCGGTTTGAAAACACTCATTTTTTCGAAATCAGTAAAAAGTGATAACATAACTTGTGCCCTCACATCAGCCATTTGAAGTTCGCCTGCCACAAGCCTCAAGTGTTCAACTGCCCTTGAACCGCCGGCACTTCCGTAGCTGACAAAGGCTGCAGATTTATTTTTCCATTCAACATTTAAAAAGTCAATTGCATTTTTCAAGGCTCCCGGAATGGTATGATTGTACTCAGCTGTTACAAATACATAACCATCAAATTCATTTATTTTTTGAGACCATTTTTTAGTATGGTCTTTTGTATATTGCTGCATCATAGCAGGATATGGTTCATCATAAAGCGGAAGGTCAAAATCCTTGACATCTACTAATTCAAATTGCGCATCCTCTCTTTTGCTTGCTATATCATAAACCCATTTAGCAACGGCTTCGCCATTTCTTCCCGGTTTTGTGCTTCCTAAGATAATACCTATTTTTGTCATTTTAAAATCCTCCATTAATTTATATTTTTTAACTTATATTTTATTTAATTACATATATAATACCCTTAACATTTTGAATTAAACATTTAATTATATTAGAGTATTTGGTATTATGATTAGGAATCCGGCAATGACAAATAGTTGGGTGCAAACAGTAATAAACGCTTAACTTTACTTATAGCTATAAATGTTAAATTGTTATTGTATTGGCATTTTCTATGTGATAAAATTTAGTTATTAACTAATAATATTACTATGGTATTAACAGAAAGGAAATTATTATGAGAAATTATGTTATTGTTACAGAATCAACAACAGATCTCCCATCGGATTTAGTTAATGAATTGGGAATTACACTTATTCCTATGGCCTTTGGGTTTGAAAATGAAAGTTATTTAAATTATCCTGATAATAGAGAAATGGATATACATAAATTTTACGAAAGAGTAAAAAAGGGCGAAAGATCTACTACGGCATTAGTAAATTCTAAAATGTTTGAAGAATACTTTGAGGCTATTTTGGAAGCAGGAGAGGATATTTTATATATAGGATTTTCATCAGGATTAAGCGGAACCTACAGCTCCTCTTTAATAGCTGCAGAAGAGCTGAAACAAAAATATCCGGATTCTAAAATTATATGTATTGATACATTAGCCGCATCCATGGGGGAAGGCTTGTTGGTTTACTATGCGACAAAACTTAAATCTCAGGGTAAAAGTATTGACCAAGTAAGCAAATGGCTGCTTGACAACAGATTAAATTTATGCCAATGGTTTACGGTTGATGATTTAAATCATTTAAAACGGGGAGGCAGAATAAACGCCATGACTGCCACCATAGGAAGCGCACTTAATGTTAAACCAATCCTTCATGTGGACAACGAAGGGAACTTAGTTGCTGTACATAATATAAGAGGGCGAAAGAAATCTATTAATGCTCTGTTGGAACATATGGAAGAACTTTGCATCAATCCCCAGGAACAAACTGTTTTCATAAGCCATGCAGATTGTTTAGAGGATGCTGAGTATTTAGTCAGTCTTGTTAAAGAGAAGCTGAAGGTTAAGGAAGTAATATTGAATTTTATTGGACCTGTAATTGGCTCTCACACAGGTCAAGGTGCCCTTGCTTTGTTTTTTATCGGAAAATCACGAGGGTAGGTCATGGCAGACGGAGGCGTTTCTTTTGTATATCACAATGAACATGTTGGTGGGGAGAAAAAAATTTTTTAGTATAGAAGGCATTTTAAGCTGTCAAAAAGAAGCTATGTAACAATTAGTTATAAATTTTTGTGAATAAATTTTGGGATAACTTAGAAATAAATTTTAGATAACTTAAAATACCATTGACAATAAGGACTATTCTCGGGTATAATTTAATTTGCTGCAAAGCACTATGGAGAGTTGTCCGAGTGGTTGAAGGAGCACGCCTGGAAAGCGTGTGTGCGGGAAACTGCATCGAGGGTTCGAATCCCTTGCTCTCCGCCAACATTTATAGCTAGCACGTCTTAAGTATAGGCGTGTTTTTTATATAGTTTAAC
>CAZTXR010000077.1:0-8210 GCA_964617605.1 uncultured Clostridia bacterium
TTATATCAACCGGAAAATCTGTATCTGTCTTCATTTTCTTTGCAGGTGAAATAATTATTCTCATCTTTATCAATCGCCTTTTGTTATTCTTTTTATAATAAGTTAAATCCCGGTTCATCCCCTACAAACATTATGTCTGTATTTTCGTTACCTTCTCCAAACACTACATTTTTCCTTGTTTCAGCCAACTTCTGATCAAAATCAAGCAGGAATTTTTGTCCGCAATAACTGTTAAAATATCAATGGAAGCAATACTTGTAGAGGTTGTAACTGCGTCAACACCTGTTTCTTCAAGTGCTTCCCGGGTTGGAACTGCTTATTCACCCATGATACTTCTCTGATAACATCAACAAATCCTCCATAAATTGCTTCATTAAATTTGGTCTTCGTCTTACTGCAAGAGGATGATAGGATACAAGTGCTTGACTTCCCATCAAATCATGCCATTGTCCCCGTAAATTTTTCACGTGTGCTTCATTATCATTAAACATCCATTGGACAACCGTATCACCTAAGCAAACAATAAATTTAGGATTTATGGCTGCAATTTGTCGTACGAGAAAGGTCCTGCTGAACGCTCTTGCCTTTTCCTTATTATAGCTTCGAAGCGGTCTGCATTTTAATAAATAGGTTATATATATATCATTTTTTGTTAAATTAACTTGGCTTAGTGCTGATTGCAGCGTAATTCTCGTTCCGCACACATATTCATTTCCTTCTTTGTCTTCTCGGGCACCGGGATTATCTAAGATTACAACAATTGAGGCTTCCGGGTTTCCTTCTCCCCAAATAATTCGTGATTTTGGAGAGCACACTTCACAATCTATATAGCTTTTGGCATATGGGGGCATCTTATCCTCCTGCCAAATGGTTGGTGTAAAATTATTATTCATAGCATTCTTCCTTTCAAGTATAATCTGGCTATATTTCAAAACATTATACCTAAGGAATCCGTCAAAAAAAACTGACCCCTATAACATTCATATTATCAAGGTCAGCAGAAGTTTTAACTATAGAATTGCAATTGCCCTGACAGGTGCTCCGTCTGCATTTTCATATTTTAGAGGAAGAGCAACAAATGTGAATAATTCATTCCCCACCTCAGCCAAGTGTGCTAAATTCTCAATAATAACAATATCATTTTTACATAAAAGCTTTTTATGCAAAGTCAAATTTCCATCACTTACAGGGTCTAATCCTATGGTATCCAATCCTATTCCTTTTTTGTTATTCTTTATTAAATATTCGACTACTTCATCGGTAACATAGGGATATTCTCCAAAGAAGTCATCTGTACCCCAATATTTATCCCAGCCCGTATAAAATAAAACAAATTCTGCCTTATTTGCATTTTCATATACCATATTAATATAATCCATGGTAATTCTTTGACCTGCATGTAAATCGCTGCAATCAATTACCAAACCCTTACCTGCAAATTGTTCAGCAGGAAAATTTTCTAATGTCTTTTTATTAAAAAACAAATGAGCAGGTGCATCCATATGAGTTCCAGTATGTGAAAACATTGTGATTAATGTCTCTTTAAAGCCATCTTTTTCATAAGTATTTGCATTTTTTAATTTTGGTCCTTCTGTTCCCGGATAAACAGGCATGTTTTCTGAAATTGTGTGTGTTAAGTCAATAACCTTCATAACATATTCTCGCTTTCTTGTAATTATAAATTTTTATCGTATAAAGTCTAAAATTGCTTATTATTAAGTTATTTACCACAACTCCTTGCTTCCTCAACAGTTTATAAAGGTGTAAAACCCTTTTTAAATTATAACACATTTTTATCATCAGACATAAAATTTTTTTCCAATTAATATTCAGGTAATAATATTCGATTTTTAAAATTTTACACTATATAATTATATCATTAATTTTCACATTTTTATTTCTTATAAACAAAGAAATTTGTTCTGTTTTAATAAAATTCTAATTTCACGACCACTACAACGTGCCTTGAGGTGACAATAATGATGTCAAAAGAATACGTTATACCCTTGGTGGAAAATAGTTATATATTTCTTCAATTATTTATCTTCCAATTTTTTCATTGTGTCTATACCTATTTTTTCAATTGCTTCTAACTGTCGAATAGCTAATTTATTCAATAATTGAATCCTCTCTGACTGGGGTTTACTTTGCTCAATTAAAATGGCATTATAGCTTTCCATATTAGCTAGAACCAATAACTGATTTAATGTAGCATAATCCCTAATGCTTCCATTCTTAGCTTTGTTTTCTTCTCTCCATTGTTTAGCTGTTATACCAAACAAAGCTACATTTAATACATCTGCCTCACTAGCATAGGTCATAGAAATTTGAAATGGTTTTAACTCTGGAGGAAGTAAGTTTTCCTTGATAGCATCTGTATGTATTCTGTAGTTAAGCTTTGAAATCTCTCTATTAAGATTCCAACCTAGAGAAAGTCTGCAACTCTCATCATTTTTTAATCTTTTATAATCTTTAATAATATATAGTTTAAATTCCGCTGATATCCATGAAGCAAATTCAAAAGCTATATCAGAGTGTGCAAATGTTCCACCATTACGACCTGATTTAGATACAATTCCAATAGCATTTGTATTATTAATCCATTTTTGTGGTGATAACGTAAAAGCATTATATCCTGCTTCTTTTCTAAACCTATCGAATTCGATAGGTTTAAAATTAGAATTATGTAATTGTTCCCACAATCCCAAGAATTCGATAGTATCTTTTCCTCTCATCCAATTGTTAATAACAATAAATGGTTCATCACTTTTATATCTGGTAATATCTGTAAGCGAAATAAATTCATTTTGAAAGTCTTCTGTATAAATTGAAATGTCAAAACCTTTTGCATGAATTGTTTCTATAATCGGTTTCTTTGCCATTTGAATCCTCCTATACATAGCATAAACACAAATTTACAAAATATAATTTCATTTCAAACTTTTAATACTAAACTCATTCTATTAAGTATGTTTTCGATAGAACGTACGTTCTGGGGCAATATTATCATATTATATATTAAAAAACAATAGTTAATATATTTTTTACGATCATTTTTAAGTTTTAAGTATTAATTTTATAATTATATATAAAAAATGCTTAGAATTCATACTTACATGAATTCTAAGCATTTCATTTCAGAAAACTATTTTTTTATAGGATTTAAAAGTAATTCTTAAAGCACACTTCTACTTAATACATTTTTTTTATACATATAAAAATCACCTGTTTAAAATAAAAGACTACATAATGGGCATAACTATTTATTATAGAAAAAAGGATTATGAGGTGAATTGATATGACAGAAAAACAAAAAGAAATGGTATACTGGACATTATTGGATTATGAAGATTGGAAACTATATATAGGAGCTACACAGAAAGGACTTTGTTATGTAGGCTCAGCAGATGCACCCTTTGAAGAATTGAACACCTGGGTTGGCAAACATATATCTAACTTTAAACTAGTAGAGGATAAAGGTGCTATGGATATCTATGAAAAGGAGATTATAGATTATTTAAGGGGAAACCTTAAGGAATTCACAATACCACTTGATTTAAGGGGTACTGAATTTCAACATAAGGTCTGGGATGAGCTTCTCAGGGTCCCCTTTGGTCAAAGTGCTACCTATACAGAAATTGCCCAAAGAATTCAAAGACCAGATGCTGCCAGGGCTGTTGGTACCGCTATTGGTGCCAATCCCTTGCTAATTGTTGCACCATGCCATAGGATGTTTGGAAAAAATGGGGAATGGCGTGGATATCGTGGCGGACTAAGAATGAAGAAAAGGTTACTGGAAATAGAAAAATTAGATTCATAATGATGATGGGTTGGGGTATATGATTCCCCTCCCAGAACAAGTTGCATAGAATTTCACTTTTTATATTTTTTCATCATTGGAGTATGTGCAAAAATTGCACATACTGAATCTTCCTCTAATTCATCATCTAAACGCGCATGCGCTCCTCCTCCTGATGCCTTATCTAACCCATACCATCTTGTACAGAATAATCTAAAATGTCTTATGCCATCAGATAGTAGTGTTTGCTATTTAAAATTGAGATTATTTTTATCAGCCCATTCCTCAAAGATTTGAATATAAATATCCCCACAGGCATCTACAAAATCGTCATATAAATTTAATTCATGAAGCTTATCAAGATATGCGTCCATATATTCATTTCGTTTTAAGATGTCGAATAATTGTTTACGAATTTCTTTATCTTCCACACATTCCTTCACATAAAAACGCATAATTTCCTCATGATTGATTTCTTCATAAGATGGAAGTCTGAAATTATTCATGTCATTAATTGGGATCAGCGCGTCTGGATCCAATTCTCTCCGTTCAAAATCCGAAAAAGGATAGTAATCAAACTGTTTTGTATCATTATGATAAAAAACAATCCTCCTTTCCCTGATTGCCAACATCAATTCAATAATTTTGTTCATTGTACTCCTGTCCTCCTTAACCGCTTGGGTATATCCTTTCAACGTCAGATGGTAATTAATAAAATAAATCCTAAGCTTTCTTATTTTAAGTTCTACAATATTCTAAAAGCAATTAATATAAGTGGACATGTTCCCCATTGAATGCTATCTTTCCATTTTCAACGCCTCAATCCCTTACAATCATTGTTATAACTAATTTTTATACTTTCATAAGTTTCACGATTACTTCACAATGCCTTGAGTGTGCAATAATGATGACCATCGAACCTAATATCCCCTTAGCGGCAAGGTATCTTCCCTGAATTTTTATCTCAAATTCTGTTCAGGATAGGCCACATTTGACTTTCTAACTTTTTACATAAATCAGCCCATGTTATGTCATTTTCCTTAACTTAACATTGCATTCTTCTTAACCGTTTTATTTATTATTTCTTTGATTAATACTAATAATTCTGTAAAATTAAAACAACCTGCAAGCTTGATTTAGAATGTGATTCAAGCTATATCATCTTTTTATCTCCGCAAGGGTAGAATGAAATTTTAAGTTCGATAGATTTATTTGTTTTCAAAAATTTGAGTCGCGTTCAAGTTTACTAACTACCTCCGTATCCCTTAAACGGTCAAAAAAGATATCGAGAAGACCAATGAGGTCCTTGGCGGAAGAAGAGGTTCTAACAATTATGTGATTGGAGCTTTTTTATTTATTCTTTCCACAACATTTTTTGTACTTTATCATACTGCCACAAGGACACTTTTCATTTCTTCCAACCTCTTTCGTAATTTTAATTTGTCTTCCTTTTATCATTCCTCTAAAAACATTCTTGACACTCAGTTCCATTTGCTCATCATATTCCCATTGCTGATTGTTGAACACAACCGTATCAATCAATTCATTACTAGTTTTCAAACTCCCAAACCCAATCCATACGTCTCCTTTACAAATATATTTTCTAGCTTGGCACAAAGCAAGTAGTTCTTCCTGCAACTCATCTAAGTTACCCGAATTCAATGAAATATAGCTGATTCCTATACGAAGAAAATCGTCGTCATTAGGAGGCATAGAAAAATCGTGACACTTTCTATCACGTAAAGTCTTTTGTTTTACTTGGACTATATATTTCATGATATTTTCTATTGTTTGCCCAGAATAATCTAATAAATGAAAAATAATATCGGTAATTTGAGGTTCATTGAGTGATTTTAGCTGATTACATAACCTGACAAAATATTCATTTTTCCATCTATTTTTTATAGAATCTCCTTCATCTGAAATTTCCAATCCTGCTTTTAATGGATAGTAATTTCTATCAATTAGTTTACCAAAATCATTATTGATAATATACATGCCATATTCCGGTATTGCCCAAAGCTTTTGTTCTAAATGGTAACCAAGAAACACTATTTCTTCATCAGCTACAAAATAATCCATCAATGAAGTTCTTTGTCTAATGTAGTATAAAAAGTCGTAAGGATCGCTTAAATAATGTACTATCAGCTCTAAATCGAATATTGTTGAAAACAATGGAAATGGATCATCATCTTTCTTCTCGAGCATTATATGTGATTGGTGAGCAAGTGAAGGATAATTTTCCATTATTATTCCCATAATATAAACTTCATCTATATTCTCGGAAAGGTGTATCTCTTTTCCGCTATCATTGAAAAATCTTGCACTTCTGTCAAGGATTTTTTGACGGGACACAAGGCCTTGATTATATGCATCTTGAATAGCACCTTGAAAATCTTTTTGTAGTTGCTTATTGTCACCAGTCCTTGAAAGTTGAGTCAATTTCTTCGATTTCACTTGGACACACAGTGCCTTACTGCCTAGAACACAAAGAACATCAATATCAGTAGCGTCTTTCCCTTTTTGCGTAGTAATTTTCACTGATTTAAAAGTTCTATGCTTGCCAAATACTTGAGATAAAAACTCATATGAAATTTCTTCTCCTACTTTTCCTCTATTTTCTCCAAGTTGATTTCGATAATTTTTATCTTCCCACATCCAATAAAAAGGACTTTCGTATATAGCTTCAAATAATGTAAAACTAATGGGCACAAAGTATCTTTCTTCATCCAGTTGGATAACTGGCTTTGCATTAAACCAGTTTAAATCACCGATCCGCTGCAATTGGAAATTATAACCTTTTTGGGGGATGACGGAAAAATTCTTTAGAAATGAATCAATATCAGAGTCTGCATCAAAATCAGATTTTCTAATTACAAATAGTTCAATCAAACCTTTATAAAATACTCCCCATTCCTCTTCCCTAATCTCATTCATACTCTTATTTATTTCATCTGTTTTAATATCAAAAAATAATTCAATATATTGATGAAGTTCCATCATAGAAGTCCATTCTTTAATATGTTTCTCATATTCTTCATCTGGATACCTGCTTTTCACATCATCTATTATTTGAGTCATTTTTTCTTTGAGATGATACAGATGTATCTTGCGTGACTTTTTTTCTAGAATGCACTTTATTTGCTTTGCAATATTTTTGGATTTTTTAACATCAAAATTCCTATTATCAAGCAGCCATCTTTTGTCATATTCATATTTTCGACTTAAGTAACCTAAATACTGAAAATCATATACTCCTGTACCTGAATAAAAAATAGGTTCGACGAGCATATCTCCCTTACCAAAAAACTCTTTTCGTTCTATTTTATAGTCTTTAATTTGATGTTTTTTCTGCATGCTTTCTTGAAATCTATTAAAAAATGGGATCATTAATGAATTGTGAAGTTCATACAAAAGCTCGTAAGTCTTTTGTTTTAACATAATCAAGTCCATTGGTGTATCCGGTGTAGCAAAATCGATTTCATCCTGTATTAGAAAACCTAGCAACAAAGCAGCTTCTTTCACACTTAATCTATAATAATGGTTTACTTCATGTAATTCTTCAGGTACTATATGAAAATCTTCAAAAAGAATCATACAAAGAGCATAAATATAGCCCTTTTCATGTACTAATTCATTTATATCTACCAATACTTTTTCAGCATTTCTCAACTCATTCATAGAATTTGCTTCCCTTTCCTTATTATTTTAAGTGCAAAAAGTAACTTTCTTATAAATTGCAGTCGAACGTGTTTCAAAACTCTACACCAAGCGCAGCGTGACTTTTTGCTTGCTTTTGTGCCATTATAAGCTGAATTTTCACCTTTTTTAGTTCATTAACTGCTCTTAACAGTTGCTTATAAGCATCGCCAAAATCCTTGATTATAGTGCCTTGCCTTGCGTTATTCTCATTATGTACTTTTTAAGAAAATAGTCTTCATTAATCTATTTTATATGTTTCCATATGCAAAACCCTTGAGTGTTCATTTTCACATTCAGAAATCCTAATCTATTAGTTTAATTAGCTTCTATCGTTTCATCTATATCGACTTGTCGGCTAAATTGGTACAAAATCATAGTCCCCTTCTTAATCTTATAAGGAATACCTGCCTTATTATTTTATAAGCAAATCAGAAGTTCAGTTTAATCTCCATTTACAGTTTCTAACTTCATACGTAGGTGACTTTCCTCCTCAAGCGCAGCTATTCTGTGATCTTCTGTCAGAATTTTCATTTGACTTATTGCAATGGCGTTGAGTTTTTTAAGACGTTCACTTTGCGACATACCTTCTCTAATAAATACGGCATTCAGATTTTCCATATTTGAAAGACATACAAGCTGTGAAACATTGGCGTAGTCACGGATATTTCCTTTGAGTTCAGGATTAGCATCCCTCCACCGTTTAGCGGTC
>CAZTXR010000078.1:0-8017 GCA_964617605.1 uncultured Clostridia bacterium
TGTCTTCAGGTATTTCCTTAGAAACCCAAGTAACATTCATATAGTGGTGCAAATGCACATTTTCGCTTGTTGCATTGCCGCCCCAGGTGCCGCATCCTATGCTTGATGTCATAGGCATACCATTTGTGAAGGAACCCGCGTTTGATTTTGATTGAGGCTGTCTAACCATTATTCTGCCGACCTGTGCTTCAAGAGCAAGTCTGTGAATATGGTCCTCATCATATGAATATATGCCTACACTGTGGCCTTTTCCTCCAACTTCGTGAATAGCTTTTACAATGTTAACGGCATTTTGAAAATCTCCTTCATATTTATGAACAGCCAAAAGCGTTGTCAGCTTTTCCCTGCACCACACATCATCATAATCTTTTGTGTAATTTCCTGTTCCCCTTGCCATAAGAAACTTTCTGTCTTCAGAAATTTCAAATCCTGCAAGCCGGGCCATTTTTTGAGGAGATTGGGCAACAGAATCGGCCAATCTGTGACATTCTTCATCCCACATAATTTTTTTGATGCTTTCCTGTTCCTTTTCACTCAATAAATATCCGCCGGCATTAACCAAAGCTTTTATTCCATCTTCAAAGATGCTGTCATGCATTATTATATTGCCGTCTGCAGAACACCCTGAGCCAAAATCAGATGTTTTGGAAAGCATTGTATTACGGGCAGCAATATTTAATTCATCCTTTGCCGTTTCATCCCACACCATAGTAGCATTGCCTGCTCCTACTCCATAAGACGGAGTTCCCGAATGATATGCTCTTCTTACAACACCCTGACCTCCTGTAGCAATTACCAAATCACATTTTGTATTCAAGGCTTCCGACATGGATTTATTTATTTTTGCTTTTCCGGTTCCCATTATTTGAATTAAGTCTTCCGGGGCTCCAACTTGCTTTAAGCCCTCCCTCATCAATTCAATTGTTTTGCCGCCTGTTTTAACCGCCCTTGGATGTGGTGAAAATATTATGGCGTTTCTAGCTTTTAAAGCGTATATGGCATTGCCTGCAGGTGTCAAATCCGGATTTGTTGCAGGTACAACGCAGGCAATAACCCCTACCGGCTTTGCATATTTTACAAGACCCTTTTCAGGAATTTCCTCTATGATACCAACGCTTTTTTGTCTGAGGGCATCACGGAGAACCCCTCTGATTTTAAATTTTTTGTTTTCCCGACTGACCGGATCTCCCATTTTACTTTCTTCTATGCTCATGGCAACCAATTCCTTAAATGTTTGGGTATTTGCAACCTTCCAGGCAATTGCACGTATAGCCCTGTCAATATCTTCTTGGCTCCATTTTTCAAACTCCTTTTGTGCGGCATCAGCTTTTGCAAACTTTTCTTCTATTTCATCAATTTGATCTTGATTCAACTTTGCATAAGCCTCATCCATTGAACTCATTCTGCTCATATTTCCTCCTATATTTCGCATGACAAGGGGACGGGGTTCTTGTCATGCAAAAACAATTTCATTATAATTAAAATATTTTATTTAAACAAATCCTTTGTTCTGCCCGCCTTAAGAATGTAAGAATCTCCTTCGTGACCAAGCAAGCCCTTTAAGTTTTTGGCTATTTCAATAATTTTTAGTATATCAATCCCTGTTTCTATTCCCATTTCGTCCATCATGTGAACAAGATCTTCTGTAGATATATTGCCTGCTGCTCCCGGAACAAAAGGACATCCTCCAAATCCCCCCATGGCAGAATCGAAATTCGTTATTCCTGCTTCCATGGAAGCTAAAATATTGGCCAAGGCCATTCCTCTTGTATTATGAAAGTGAAGCCACCACTTTACATCAGGATATTTGTCCTTCATTGAGCTGCATATATAATATACTTGTTTTGGACTAGCCATGCCTGATGCATCTGACAGTGAGATTTCGCTTATTCCTACTTTTATATAAGCTTTTACAATATCCTCCACATCTGTAATCGGAATTACTCCTTCCCATGGTGAGCCAAAAGGCATGGAAATGGAGCCTGATACTTCTATACCATTTTGAAGTGCAAGAGCAACGTTTTCAGAAAATCCGGCTACGGTTTCCTCAGGTGTTTTATTTATATTTGCAATATTATGCCCCTTGCTGGCAGAAACATTTAGCTTTATTTTACGACAGCCGCAGCTTACAGCCCTCTCTACACCCTTTTTATTGGCAAGAAGAGCCCTTAGTTCCACACCTTCAACATTATTAAGCTGCCTGAAAAGTTCGTCTGTGTCAGCCATTTGCGGAACTGCTTTAGCACTCATGAAGGAACCTAATTCAACAACCTTAAAACCTGCTTTTATTAACCCCTTTGCAATCTTGAGCTTCTCACTTGTGTCTAATATCTTTGCCTCATTTTGTAAACCATCTCTTAAACCCACTTCGCAAATATTTACCTTTGACGGCAGATTCAAACTTGTCACCCCTTTCAAGACTATACTATTTATGCATACTATTTTATTAATATAATTCTATAGTAATAAGGCATACATGTCTAATACTTGTTTTGTATGATATCTATAGAATTTCTCTATGATAAAAAAAGTTTATGTCATCCTGATATAAACAAATATGTTTTGCTTATGTCATCCTGAGCTATAGCGAAGGATCTCATGCTTTAGAAAGTTTTTCACTGCGTTCAGAATAACGCTTAGGTTAGTTGCTAATATTGTTAACCATAATTATTTTTCAGTTGACAATTGCATTTATTGACATTATACTGTTTCTTGAGGTGAAATCATGTCAATAAAAAACGAAATTTTACATATTTTAGAATCCAACAGGGGAAGAAATATTTCAGGGCAAGAATTAGCTGATATGCTTAATGTTTCAAGAACTGCGGTCTGGAAAGCAATAAATTCTCTGAAAGATGAAGGTTATCTGATTGGAGCAGCAACAAACAAGGGATATTCATTATCAAACACATCGGATCTTTTGTCCTCCGAAGGAATAAAATTATATTTAGATGAAGAATTCAAGAATATTCCTGTTATTGTTTATAAAACAATAGAATCCACCAACTCGGAAGCTAAACTGTTGGCTGTTCAAAATGCAGAGCACGGAACAACAATTATTGCGGAGGAACAAACTAAGGGAAGGGGCAGATTTGGAAGGGATTTTTTCTCGCCTTCTGATTCCGGTATTTATATGAGTATAATTTTAAAACCCCTCTTAAGTATAGAAAATTCAGTACTGATAACTACTGCTGCAGCCGTAGCGGTATGTGAAGCTATTGAAAAATTTATAAGCCAGGCACCGAAAATTAAGTGGGTCAACGATATATTTATAGGCGACAGAAAGGTATGCGGAATACTTACGGAAGCAGTTACCAATTTTGAAAGCGGCATGATGGATAGTGTTGTAGTTGGAATCGGTATAAATGTAAAAACAAAAAACGAAGACTTTCCCATAGAATTGCAGAATACAGCAGGAGCAATATTTAACAATGGTGATAATTTCATAAGGAATCACTTGTCTGCAGAAATTATTAACAATGTGCTGAATATTACCGAGCATTTGGAAAGCAAAAGTTTTATGCAATCATATAGGGAACGCTCCATGATTTTGGGAGAACAAATCTTATATAATAAGAACAATAATTGGTATGAAGGTTATGCATCAGAAATTAACGACTCCGGCGAATTAATCATTTACACAGCTGACGGTCAAAAAATAAGATTGAACTCCGGTGAAGTTTCAATAAAAAAGAAATGAGGAAAACATGTATAAAGAACAAACATTAAGTATAAAGGATATAAGCTATGCAGGAATCTTTGCAGCATTGACAGCAATAGGAGCTTTCATAAGCATTCCCATAGGACCTGTGCCCATAACCCTTCAATCTTTTTTTGTAATATTATCAGGAATTATTTTAGGTTCAAAAAAAGCTATGTTTTCTCAAATATCATATTTATTGTTGGGACTTATCGGTTTTCCCATTTTTTCCGGATTTTCCGGTGGACTGCAGCATGTATTTAAACCAAGTTTTGGATTCATAATCGGCTATGTTGCAGCAGCTTATGCAGTAGGAAAATTAACAGAAAACAGAACCTTAACTTATAAAAATTCAGCAATAGCTGTTTTAGCAGGCTCCATAATAATTTACGCTTTAGGACTGCCATACATGTATTATATATTAAACATAATGCTTCAAAGCAATCTAAGCATCCTAAGAATCATGCAATTGGGAATGCTGGCATTCATACCGGGAGATGTATTAAAAGCTGTAATCATTATCTTTGTTGCCAAAAGACTGGGACAGTGGGGACGTCAGGTTGCGTAAAAACGCCAATAGGTTTTTGATATAAGGGTGACAAGGGGACGGGGTTGCTGTCATAAGCTTATGACAGCAACCCCGTCCCCTTGTCATTCCCTTGTCAGATTATTTCGCTCTCAGTTTAGCTCCTGTGTAGTAGAGAGGGTCTCTTGGTGTTGAATATGGCGGCGAGTAAGCTAAGTCAAGATGCATCAAATCTTCTGCACTTGCCTTGAAGGTTATGGCTGCAACCATTACATCAAGTCTTCGGTCTGTTCCTTCATAACCGATCATTTGGGCTCCTAACAGCCTTCCTGTTTCCTTCTCGGCAAGAGCTTTTATTATTATTGGTCTGCCACCCATATATTCCGGCTTGTCAGGTCTTTTGTCAATGGAAACAGACACATTATATCCCAATTTTATTGCTTCTTCTTCTGATAATCCGGTCATCCCTACCGTAATATCAAAAACTCTGAATATTCCTGTACCAAGAATACCTGCAAATTCGTCATCAATTCCGGTTATATTGCTTCCTGCGATTGTACCTGTCTTATTGGCAGTTGAGCCTAAGGGTCTGTAAATAGGTTTGCCATTTATAGCATTAAACATTTCAATACAATCCCCGCAGCTGTAGACATCCTTTATATTAGTCTTCATATTTTTATCGACTTTAATTGCTCCAGTTACCCCAAGTTCAATTCCCATATTCGCGGCAAGAGAAACATTGGGTTTTACACCGGTTGCAAGAAGCACAATATCAGCTTTTAAAGTGCTGCCGTCACCTATGAGAACCCCTTGGTCATTTATTTCCAATGTCTTCGTATTTGTATAAACATTGACTCCCTTATGACGCAAATGTTCTTCAATGTATACAGCCATATCATTGTCAATTCCTTTTGCTATCTTAGATCTGGCTACAATGGAAACATCCATTCCCAATAATTTAAAGCTTTCGCACATTTCAAGACCTATAAATCCGCTTCCCACTATGACTGCTGATTTTGGTTTCTGCTTTTTTATAAAATTTTTAATATCATTCATATCATTTACATTTCGTAAAATAAACACATTTTCTCTGTCAGACCCTTTTAAATCAGGCATAGTTGAATATGCACCCGTTGAAATTACCAGTTTATCGTAACTGTCATTAAACTCTTCCCCTGTCAATAAATTTTTCACTTTCAATGTTTTACTGCCCGGGTCAACAGACAAAACCTCATGTTCCGTATGAATATCAATATTGTTTTTTTCTTTGAAAAACTTCACATCTCTTGGAACAACACTTGAAAAGTTCGGAACTTCATCACTTATATAAAAAGGCATGCCACATCCTGCATAGGAAATATATTTATCTTTTTCATAGATAATTATCTCAGCTTCTTTATCGTTTCTTCTTATTTCGGTAGCGGCAGAAGTACCGGCTGCCACAGCACCTATTATAATAACTTTCATACAACCTCCAATTCTTGAAAATATTTTATTTATCCTTAAATCCGTTAAATTTTATTCGTGAAACTCAAAGGTTCGTCCCCGGAATTCCGGAATATTTAGGGTTCAAAGCTTGTGTTTACTACCAAGACAGGACATGGTGCTTCTGAAATAACCCTTTGAGTGACTGAGCCTACAAAAAATCTTTTTATCTTGGAGAAGCCTCTGTTGCTCATTACAATCATATCTGCATTATAATTTTTCGCTGTTTCCAATATCTTTGCATAGGGCTCTCCCAATAAAACCTCTGTTTCAACCCTTATACCGTTAAAATCCAGCTTGGATACTATTGCGCTCAACAGTCTTTCAGCATTTTCTTTTATCTTGCTTTCCAGCTGTTTTTCAAGTTCTGCACTTTCTGATATTATGGAGCTTTCAACACCTCTCCATGCATTTTCATGCCTTCTGTATTCAGAATTCTTTTCAGCGACAACAGAAATAAGCTTGATTGAATAATTATATTTTCTTGCTAATTCCAAGGCTTTTTTCACTGCATTTATTGAAGCGTTGGAACCGTCTACAGGAACAAGTAATCTCATAAAAAAACCCCCTTAAATTATACTATAATTAATATATATCCATAATTAAGAGGTTTAAACATTTACTATCAATGGGTCAAAAAGCTTTCTTTAAATAAAAAGTGTGACAATTAACATAGGTCCCTACTGTCCCATGTGGATTGCATTTTTGTGGACCGCATGGGCTGCTTCATGGAGGGCTTCCGCCACTGTAGGGTGAGCGTGTATTGTTGATGTAATCTCATCAATTGTAGCCTCAAGCCTAAGAGCAAGAGCACCTTCCACAATTAACTCTGTGGCGCTTGGTCCTGCCATATGAAGTCCTAACACTTCTCCTGTTGCCCCGTCAATAACATACTTGACCAATCCTTCTTGCTCTGCTTCTATCATTGCCTTGCCGTTTATGTTCATCGGAAATATGCCTGTTTTTACATCGTATCCCTTATTTCTTGCCTCTTCTTCGGTTAAACCTACTCCTGCCAATTCAGGTTTTGTATATACGCAATAGGGTATTGTTTTAAAATCAATCTTGGACTTTTTCCCCATAATTGATTCAACTGCAACTATTCCTTCCGATGATGCCACATGTGCAAGCATAACTCCTGCTATAGAGTCACCTACAGCATAAATATTGGAAACATTAGTCTGCATATTTTTATTTACGCTCACTGCACCTCTGTTTGTTTCAACCCCCGCATTTTCTAAGGCTAAATTATCGGTTACAGGCTTTCTTCCTATGGATAAAAGCACCTTTTCAGCATTAAATGATTGTTCGATATTATCTGCAAGAGTATTTACGCATAACCCTTCTGATGACTCAGAAATTGAAATAACCTTGGTATTTGTATAAACATCAATTCCGCTTTTCTTAAATTTCTCCTTTAAGGATGCAACTATATCCTGATCCATATTTGCTACTATGTTAGGAAGCATTTCTATTATGGTAACCTTGCATCCTACAGCACTAAATACTGCCGCAAATTCAGAGCCTATTACCCCTCCCCCTATGATAACCATGGATTTTGGAATTTCCTTAAGTGACAATACTTCATCGCTGGTAAGAACTCCCGGAAGGTCAACTCCGGGTATGGGGATTATGACAGGTTTTGAGCCTGTAGCAATTACGGCATAATCAAAATCAACAATTGTTTCGCTTCCGTCAGCTGCCTTTACCCTTAATTGGTTCTTATTTAAAAAGCTTCCTTCTCCCATAATTTTTGTAACCTTATTGCTTTTTAGCAAATTATCTACTCCGGCAACAAGCTTCCTGACAATTATGGTTTTTCTCTTTTGCAATTTATCCCAGTCCAATTCGGCACCGGTAATTTTTATACCGTAATCCTTTAAACTTTTATTTACCTTTTCAAACTCTCCTGCCCCGTGCAGCAGCACCTTTGTGGGAATACAACCCTTATTAAGGCAGGTTCCCCCGATGTGTTCCTTTTCAATTAATGTCACTTCCGCATTTAGCTGCGCTGCTCTTATGGCGGCTACATAACCGCCCGGTCCGCCGCCTATGATTACAATTTTCATGATTCCTCCTTTACAGTAAAAGCAATCCCGGTTTTTCCACGTATTCTTTAAGCTTTGCCAAAAATTCCGCTGCCACTGCCCCGTCAACAACCCGGTGATCTGCTGTTAAACTTAAATTCATCATTGGTTTTATAACAATTTCTTCATTTACAACCACAGGCTCCTTTATAATTGCATTCACTCCTAAAATTGCAACTTCCGGCTGATTTATTATTGGTGTAAATGATTCAATTCCAA
>CAZTXR010000079.1:0-8016 GCA_964617605.1 uncultured Clostridia bacterium
TGAAACCCAAACCATGGTTTATCTATGTTGGGTTTTTTTAAGCCGTAAATTACACCTCCAATGGTATAAAACAATCCTCCCAAGCAAAGCCAGATCATACCGCCTATAGCCATATTTTTTACCAAAGGCATAAATACGAGAATTGAAAGCCATCCCATACCTAAATACAAACCCGCACTTATACATCTTGGAGCATCAATCCAAAATATTTTTATAAAGGCGCCAATTACTGTAATAGACCAAACAAGGGCCAGTAATTTATAACCAATATTCTTACCTAATATCAATAAGCAGATCGGTGTATATGTACCCGAAATTAAAACAAAAATCATTATGTGATCAAGCTTTCTCATTACAAGTTTGGCTTTTTTCTTGGAGCTGTCAATAAAATGATAGACACAGCTTGTGGAATACAAAAAAATCATGCTTAAGCCAAATATCAAAAATGATGCTGCAGCAATTAAGCTGCTTGATTTTACAGCAACATTTAACAACAATATCAAACCGATTAATCCAAAAATTGCGCCCCCAAGGTGGGTCAAAGCACTGGTTATTTCTTTTTTATCTGTATTCATAATAACTACCTCCCATTTATGTCATTATCCCTTTTGTTGTTGTTATAATATTCTTTGATTGCAAAAATGTCAACCAATTAATATTGAACTAGGTACCTTTTAATATTGAATAGAGGCCTTTGTTTCTAATAATTTGCAGATAAGACCTGTGGTTTTCATGTAGTTTACAGAATTAAATTTCTGTAAACCATAGTTATCAACATTTATCAACCTCGCCCCATGAGTACATAAATAAAATTATATTGATAATATACGTAAAAATTGATACAATTATTTATATTCTTTTTATGATGCAAAAAATATCAGCTTAAGGAATGAGTGATTAAGTGTTTGGATACATAACAATAAATAAAATGGAATTAAAATTTAAGGAGTATTACAGTTACAAGGGCTACTATTGCGGCCTGTGCAAATGTTTGAAAACAAAGTACGGCAACAAATCAAGACTTACTTTGAATTATGATATGACTTTTTTGATACTGCTTTTAAGCTCTCTTTATGAGCCGGAAAACAACATATCCAACGAAAGGTGTATAGTTCACCCAAGCCAAAAACAGCTGATTATTCAAAATGATATTACGGAATATGCAGCTTCATTAAATGTTATACTGTCTTACTATAACATGGTTGACAATTGGAATGATGACAAAGATTACAAATCTCTTCTTGCATCAAAAATGCTGCAGGGGGAATTTGTAAAATCAAGTTCAGAGCTCCTGAGAAAATCTGATATAATAAAGGAAAGACTTGATAACATATCAAGGCTTGAAAAGGAAAATACAAAAGAAATAGATGCAGTTTCCAATGAATTCGGTCACTTAATGGAAGAAATGTTTTTATATAGGAAAGACCATTGGGAGCAGAGCTTAAGAAAAATAGGTTTTTATTTAGGAAAATATATTTACTTTTTTGATGCTTATGAAGATATGAAAAGTGATAAGAAAAATGAGTCATATAATCCATTTAATAATTTGGATATTGAAAATAAAGAAGAGTATGCAAAAAACTTATTGATGTTGAATTTGTCCATGCTGAGTGAAGAAATAGAAAAACTTCCCTTGGTACAGGATAAAGGAGTAATAGATAATATAATATATTCGGGAATTTTAAATAAATTGGATAAGGAGATTTCAGATGAAAGACCCATATGAAGTGTTAGGACTTAAAAGAGGTGCAACTAATGAAGAAATAAAAAGTGCCTATAGAAAGTTGGCGAAAAAGTATCACCCTGATATGAATGAAAATAATCCCTTGCAGGATTTAGCAGAAGAAAAATTCAAAGAAATTCAGTGGGCTTATGATGAAATAATGAATGGGAATGCATCAAGTGCCGGCTATGGCTCAAGTTATACAGGCAGCAATTCAAGCAGCAGTACAGGCGATTTGTTTTCAGCAAGGCAATATGTTAATTCCGGCAGATTTCAGGAAGCTGCAAGCATACTTCGTAAAACTAAAGTAAGAAATGCCGAATGGAACTTTCTGATGGGTGTTTGTTATGTCAGCTTAGGCTCTGTGGGACAAGGAGTTCAACATGTCCAAACTGCAGTAAATATGGAGCCCTCCAACATGGAATATCAGAATTATTTAAACCATATTTACAATATGCAGCGCTCATATCAACAAAGAACATACAATTACGGCGGTGGGGGCTCAAGTTCAATTGATTGCTGTACCCAATTGATATGTGCAGACTGTCTGTGTGAATGCTTGGGAGGAGATCTGATTCGATGCTGTTAAAAAGCAGGGATGTGGCATACTTAGGTGTACTTTTAGCTTTAAATCAATTGTTTATAATTCTTTCTTCAGTAATTGAAACAAACACCATAATACTTATGGCAGCAGCGGCCTTGATTGTTGGGGTAGTCCTTGTTGAATTTGGAGGGAAGGCAGGCATATTATTTTATGCAGCATCCTGCATATTAGGCTTTTATTTAACCTTCAACAAGCTAGAAATTATTACATATATATGCTTTTTCGGAATTTATAGTATTGTTAAACACTATATAGAAAACAGGATTTTTAATAAATATATATGCTATGGGGTGAAAATAACATCTTTTAACATTTCTCTTTTGTCCATGTATATGATTGTAAGACTTTTTATAAGCATAAGGTTGACCTGGTGGATGGTTTTGGCTGCTCAAGTTTTGTTTATCATATACGATTATGCATTTGCAATATTTATAAATCAATATATAAATACAATACAACCAAAAATAAAGAAGCCCTAACCCTATTTTTCCGACCGAAGGGAGGGGAAAATAAGACTTTGTCGAAAAATGAAAAAACCTGTATTATCCATTGCTTATAAAAATAGATTATGTTAATATTATTTAATGGTATAAGAATAAATTATACCAATATCGATTATGAAGGTGGAAACATCTGTCACTGTTTATATAGGAGGATTTATGCTTAAAAAAGCAAAATATGCAATTTTATTATTATTACTGACTGTGTTATTGACATCTTGTACTGAATCCGCAGATGCAAATACACCAATACCCCCGGCAGAACCAAATCAAGAAGAAATTGAATCAGTTCCTTCAGAACCTGAAATATCAGAAGAAGAAAAAGCAGAATTAGAGCTTAAAAAAAGGATAGCTGAAAGAGAAGAATTAGAAAAGCAAAGAAAAGAACAATTGGGCGAATTCTATGTTCCTTTAATTCCCATAGGTCAGGAAAAAGAAAAGAAAAATGTTGAAGTTAAAGCATTGTATGCAACAGGATATACTGCAGGCAATGAATTAAACAAAGAAAATATTGATGCATATGGTGCCTATGTAAAAGCATTATCTGAAAATGATACCGCAAAGGCAAGAGAATTATTCAATGGTGCCGAAAAGGCCAATAGATTTGAGCGCATCATAGGAATTGCGGCAGCAACCGAAATTAACGGAGTAGTTATAAATGTAAAAGATGACAATGGGTTTATAACATATAAGAGCAATGTGGAAATTGTGCAAAGAATGAATGAGGAAACAGCTATTCCAATAAAAGATGTTGAAAATATGCTTAAAGTTTTGAAGGAATATGACATATATACAATAGGCAGGATAGTTGCATTTAAAGATAAAAACTTTGCCCTTAAAAGCCAGGATCATGCTATTCAGCTTAAATCAGGCGGCACATGGCTCGATCCTAACAGCGGCAATATACCATGGATTAATCCTTTCGACCAGTATGTATGGGATTATAATATAGCAATTGCAAAGGAAGCATCACTCTTAGGATTTGATGAAATACAATTTGACTATGTGCGTTTCCCTGATGGTGCCAAAAAATACAATCCGATTACTGAATTTCCGGGAAGAAATGATAGAGATAAAGACGAAGCAATAGGAGATTTCTTAGAATATTCAAAAAAGGAACTTGAGCCTTACAATGTAAATATAGGTGCTGATGTATTTGGAATTACTACAAGAACTTGGGATGATTATCCAGAAGATATAGGACAGACATGGATATTGATAGGGGAACACGTGGATAATATAGCTCCCATGGTTTATCCAAGCCATTACTCGACAGGATGGTATAACTTAGAAAATCCTAATGCACATCCTTACTTGGTTGTTAAGGGGGCTATGGAAGAAGCTGTTGAAAAAAATTCATCCATGGAAAACCCTCCTGTTATAAGACCTTGGATTCAAGATTTTGACTGGGCTGGAATTGCCTACGGACCTGACAAGGTAAGAGACCAAATAATTGCAGCAAAAGAACTTGGAGTCTATGAATATATGATTTGGAACCCAAGCAATATATACGACCCATATGCATTTATGATGACTGAAAAGGAGAAGTCCACCACCTATCCGCTGGATAAGGGAGAACTTGACTACAGGGAAAAATCACCGGCCGATGCTGCGGAAAAATATTTAAACGGAATGCGTAATGAAAGATACAGTTATATGTATTTAATGACTTTGGTTGCTGATAGGGTAAAAGATTTTGATGAGTTTGAAAAACTTCAAGAAGAAAGCAATATTAAACTGCTCAGCTATAAAGTTTACGGATATGAGCCGGATGCAAGCGACAATAACAAGGCTAATGTAAACTTGTATTACAAGATTGAGGTAAAAACAGGAGATACAAGTGAAATAATAGAAAAAGACAATGTGGTATGGCAAGCGGTAAGAGAACAAAATATCTGGAAAGTTAAAGCAGAATTTTAGTGGGACAGTGGGGACGTATATAAACTGTCCCACTTTTTATTTCAAGAAAGAATTATTGCTTTCTTCTTTTGCAAGAGGATAAATTTATATTATTGTTTTTAAAATGTAGACGGGTGTACTTATGATTAAGACAAAAACCTTGACAAGTCAAAATTTATTGTTATAATTGTTTTTATATATAAAAATGGGACAGACCTTAAAATTAAGTTCGGCTTGGACAGACTTTTATAGGCAAGGGATATATTCCCGCGAATGGCAGGGTTACTTGCAGAAGGAGAGGACGATATGAAAAAATATAATGTGGCAATATTAGGGGCAACGGGTGCTGTAGGCCGGGAAATGCTAAAGGTATTAAGCGAAAGAAATTTCCCCCTAAATGATTTAAAGTTATTGGCAAGCAAAAGAAGTGCAGGGGATCTTGTTGAGTTTAAGGGTAAAGAGTATGTAGTAGAAGAGGCTACGGAAGGCTCTTTTGAAAACATTCATGTGGTTCTTTGTGCTGCAGAAAATGATATAAGCGAAAAATTATCTCCTGCAGCTGTTAAGGCAGGGGCAGTCGTAGTTGATAATTCAAGTGCATTCAGGTTGCTTGATGATGTTCCTTTGGTTGTACCTGAAGTTAATGCAGAGGATGTTAAAAAGCACAAAGGAATAATAGCAAACCCCAATTGCTCAACAACTATTGCATTAACTGCAATAAATGAACTTAATAAGTATGCCAAAATAAAAAGAATGATAGTTACAACCTTTCAAGCTGTTTCCGGAGCCGGAGTTAACGGCATAAAGGAATTGGACCAGCAAATTAAGGATATAAGCCAGGGCAAAGATGTAAAAATAAATACATTTCAACATCAAATCGCCTACAATGTTATTCCTCAAATAGGAAGCTTTGACGAAAAAGGGTATTCTCAGGAAGAAATGAAATTACAAAATGAAGGAAGGAAAATACTTCACAATCCTGAATTAAAGGTAAACTGTACTTGCGTAAGGGTTCCTGTTTACAGAAGCCATTCTGAATCAATTACAATTGAAACAGAGAATGAAATCACTGTGGAAAAAGCAAGAGAGCTATTATCAAAGGCAGCAGGAGTAAAATTAATTGATGATTTGGAAAATAAAAGCTACCCCATGCCCCTTGATTCATCTGACCAGGATCTAATATATGTAGGCAGGTTAAGAAAAGATATAAGCAGTGACAATTCGTTGGTTCTCTGGTGCTGCGGTGACCAGGTAAGAAAGGGCGCCGCAACAAATGCTGTGCAAATTGCAGAAGTTTTGGTAAAAGAAAATTTAATATGATATTCAAACGCCAGGGCCCTTGTAATAACACGATTTTAGTGTTATTACGAGGGCTTTTAACATATATGGAAAAAATTACAAGCACAAATATGGAACATTTCTTGCAAGGCATCGTCTAATATTTATGAAATGCATGCATAATAATGAAAGGGTACACACCTTTACCACAGGGTCAGTCTTTGCGGGCAAAAGGAATGTCCCCCAAATAGAATAGGAGAATTTTATGAAAAAGTTAGGTTTAATATTATTGACATTAATGATGGTGATTGGTATTACCGCATGTCAGCCCAAGGATAAGGAAATATCAGGCGGAAACAATAATCTTGAGGGAAGCCTTGAGAGCATTTTAAATAAAATATATGAAAATGCAGATGTTGATGAATCAATGAAGGAATTTTTTAAGGACAGATTGTTTAATACAGAAATTACAGAAGAAAATGTAAGTTATTATTTCGGAAAAGAAATAGATTTTACGGAAGCTATAGCATCTGAGCCTATGATTAATGCACAAGCATACTCTTTATGTTTAGCAAGAATTAAAGAAGGTGCAGATATTGAAAAGATAAAAACAGATATTAAGGAAAATGCAGACCCCAGAAAGTGGATTTGTGTTGGAGTAGACCCTGAAAATGTAATAGTAGACAATATTGGCGATGTGGTAATTTTGATTATGAGCGATGAAGGGGGAAATGCTCTTCATGATGCATTTCTGCAATTAAAGGGAAAATAAGATGCTTTTTTCAAGTATCAGCTTTATATACTACTTTTTACCCATAGTTTTAATGCTATACTTTGCAGTCCCCTTTAGATATAAAAACATCATTTTATTGATTTCCAGCTTTTTCTTCTACTTTTACGGAGAGCCTCTATACTCTGTTTTGATGATAGTATCTTGCATTTCCGGCTACCTTCACGGATTGTGGATTGAAAAGCTCAGAAAGAGCAGATATGCAAAAATACCGCTTATCTGCTCCATTCTTTTTAGTATAGGATTTTTATTATATTTCAAGTATGCGGATTTTTTAATTAATAATGCAACTTTAATATTTGGATTAAATATAAAGCCCTTAAATCTGGTGCTTCCCATTGGGATCAGCTTTTATACATTTCAGATTTTATCCTATACTATTGATGTTTACAGGGGCCAAGCAAAGGTTCAAAGAAATTTCTTTAATTTTGCAGCTTATGTAACCTTATTCCCGCAGCTTATAGCAGGACCTATAGTGAGATATACCACGGTTGAGCAGGAATTGGCAGAGCGTAAGCACTCAATTGCTGATTTTTCGTACGGTGTTAATCGATTTATTGTGGGTCTTTCTAAGAAGGTGTTTATCGCCAACACCTTAGGGGAATTAGTAAAGATTTTTTCGAATGTACAGGAAAGTTCAGTTTTATTTTATTGGGTTTCTGCCATAGCATTTATGCTGCAAATATATTATGATTTTTCAGGCTACAGTGATATGGCGATAGGTTTAGGGCGAATATTTGGTTTTCGTTTTCTTGAAAATTTTAACTACCCTTACATTTCTAAGAGTATTACTGAATTTTGGAGAAGATGGCACATATCCCTTAGTACATGGTTTAGGGACTATGTGTATATACCCATGGGCGGAAGTCGTGTCAGTACCATCAAGTGGATTAGGAATATTATCGTGGTTTGGTTTTTGACAGGATTTTGGCATGGTGCTAATTGGAATTTTGTTATTTGGGGATTGTATTTTGGAGTTTTTTTGGTTTTAGAGAAATTTATTATTAATAAAATTTTAAATAAATTACCATCATTTGTAGGACATGTATACACTTTGTTTTTTATTGCCATTAGTTTTGTAATTTTTAATACAAATAGCATGACGGAGTGTTTCGAATATATAAAAGGAATGTTTGGCATGTTGAGCATACCATTCTCAAATGCAGAAACAAATTATTATATTGGCAGTTATGGATTAGTTCTTATTATTGCAGCCTTTGGG
>CAZTXR010000080.1:0-7965 GCA_964617605.1 uncultured Clostridia bacterium
TAAACCCCCGCACCCAATAAGACTCCCGCACCTACCATGTCAAAACCGAAAATTCTGATATCGGCCAGGACTCCTATTTTCATATATCCATTTATTTGTCCTAAGAGACGTACATCGCCGCCTGTTTTTATGCCCAAGTCTACATGAGGGTGTACGCTTGTTGGAACGCAAAAAGCTGTACCTCCTTCGATGCCGGCTTCAGGAGACATATACTCCCTTGCTACGATATCTAAACGAAATTGACCGTCCAGACCTAAGATTAGGTATAAACCGCCGGAAATATTCCCAACTCCGAAAGGAATTTCTATCGCGAAAAGAGGAATCCGTACCTCCTTGTGAACCTCAGTTGCCATTTCTACCACTAAATAGGCTTCTTGCTCTAAACTGAGGCCGATTGCATAACCGCCAAAAGCACTGTAATGACCGGTAAGATCGATATTATCGATACCTAAACCGCCGCTGAGCTTAATCTTTAATTTGTCCCCTCCTCCTAAGTCTACTTCAAATCCTGTGTTGTCAAATTGAAGCCCTATGAGAGGCTTATAATCAAGATCTTTGAATCCCTTTTCCGCATCCAGGGAATAGTCCCAGTAAAATGCAGGAGGCTCATGCTGACCTGAAGGAAATTCTACAACGCAATCTTCCATGCCTTGGCCAAAACCCACGATATTAGCAGAGTTCAGTTTAATAGTCTCCTTCTCCAGGCTGAAATCTTTAAGAACTTCGTGAACTTCCGGACTAGTTAGAGCATAATTGTTTCTTAGAGGCTCTACCAGGGTGTTTAGTTGAGGATTTGCTTCAAAAATACCGCTGAATTCAGTGGGAGAGACTACTTTGAAAGCTACTCCATTCTTTTCATCCACCATTACGGTTCCGCTTTTTATTTCTGCTCCCGGCTTTCCTATGCTGCTTTCCAGGAGACTTTTGCTGATAAATCCTCCATCCTGAATAATTTGACCGGGTGTAAATTTCTGTTCACTGCTGCCTGCTAAGAGCTGGCCCATAGATTTAAGGTTATCGGTAACATCACTGTTAATTTTCACCACATTATCAGCTAATTCATAGGAAACATTTGAGAAGGTGGCGGGTTTTATCCCCTGTGTGTAAGCAGCCCATTTCTGCCCTGCCGGCTTAAAAGAGCCGTAGTCCATTGCCATTTGCGGTCTTGAACTCTCCAAATCTTCCATTTTCCATTCTTGTTCCATTTGCTCCAAAGAAGCTTTGTCCAATTCACTGTATGAAAATACTCCTGTCTTGTCTTTTTCAACTCCTTGCCTGTTTACCTGACCACTGTAGGACAGAGCGTAGGGCTCTTGAGGAAACCAAGCTACAGAGGTAAAGACAATACAAACTATTAATAATACTGCCAACAGCTTTTTCTTTTTCAAGATATTCCCTCCTTTTTTAGTTTAATTATAGATAGAAGAATTTGTTTTGAATAGCTATTAATCTTAGTAGGTTTGCATAAATATAGGCTTCCGGTCAAGTTTTAATCTATGTAAGCTTTCTTTAAATATTTGTTTGAAGAATCCAAAAAAGGTTGATTGTTATTTACTGCAGAATTTAGTATAATATTAATTATTATATAGATGAAAAATAAAAATATGAATATATAATAATTAAGGGCAAATGTTTGCGGGAGGAAACATAATGATAAAAGACCTACAAAAAAATATTCCCTTTAAAGAATTGAATGAGCGCAATATGGCAGTATTGGTTCACTCCTTATTTTCTTCATGGATGCTGTCCTTAATATTTGAGGGGCAAGTATTTCGACAAATTGCCAAAGTCAATAATTTTGCAGCGGGTTCTATAATTATAGGATCTTCAGCAGCTATGTTTTTAGGATTGCTGCTTGGCGGCTTTCTTATAAAAACAAAGGTGCATGCTAAAAGACTTTTCCTTTATTCCTACCCCTTATTTATTGCTTTATCATTAATATTTTTCTTTTCACCGTCAATATTGTGGGCACTTGGAATAATTACAGGCTCCTTAATTTCAGGATGCTGTGTTGCCGCATGGGGTTTTTATTTTAAAACCATTTCGAAGAAGAGTGAACGAATAAAAACCGCAGCAGATGTGCTCATTATTTCAAATATTTTAATGATAGCAATAAATGCGGCTGCGATAAATTTATCGCCTTATATTGGGCTGTCAATGTCCATTCTCATGTTGGTATTTGCATTCTTGATTGCCCTGAAACTTCCTTCAAATTATAATGAAGACTGCAAAGATAAAAAGGATGACAGTTTAAGTATTTCAAATCTATTGCTTTTCTTTTATCTTTTTATTGTAATATTGACCATTAATTCAGGTTTGATGTACCATGTTGTAAATCCGGCATTTGGGCATCTTACCATTCTTACCAGCTGGTATTGGGCAGTCCCCTATGTTGCGGCTGTAGTTATACTCAGAAATTTTTCCGAAAAGATGAAATCAACATATATACTTTATGTTGCAATAGCAATGATTGGTCTCTCTTTTACAGCTTTCATAACACTAAATCGGTCTGCAGCAAGCTATTTTATAGTGAATACGCTGATGCTTGGTTCTTGCGGAGTCTATGATTTGTTTTTCTGGAGTATTTTGGGCGAAATGCTTGACTATCATGAAAATCCGGCAAAAATCTTTGGCACAGGCCTTTCCGCCAATGTATTGGGTGTAGTAGCGGGCGGACTTATAGGAAATAATCTCATTGAAAACAATCTGCAAAGCTTAAATCCATCCCTGCTTGCTTTTGCCATTGTTTGTATTGCTTTGGTTCTTTTGCCTCCGCTAAGCAAGCACCTGTCCTCATTGCTTAAGGGACACACCTTTCTTGCAGAATTTATTGAAATGCCGCAATCTGCACAAAAGAGTGAAATAGATAAGCTTTCAATTTTCGGCAATTTGTCGGAAAGAGAAAAACAGGTTGCTGCACTTCTTTTACAAGGAAAAACTTACAGAACAATTGCGGGCGAACTTTTTATAAGTGAAAATACGGTCAAGTATTACGTTAAAAATATTTATTCCAAATTCAATATTCAAAGCCGTGCGGAATTAATAGATATGGCTATGGAAAAAGAAAGCCGATGAAAATATTAAATTGTAAATTACTTATAGTTTGAAAAATTTAAGTTTTTTTAAATGACCATAAATGATAATAATTGTTATACAGCTGAAAAAACAAGCACCTACCCGAAAAGGGTGGGGGCTGCATTAGGGAAACTACCCTTTTCGGGTGTTTTTTTTTGTTTTTTTATTGATATAATCTTCTTAAGCATAATCTCATAATTACAATGGGATCAGATCTTACACAGAGAATACAGGATTACATGCCTTAATGGGAACAGGTCGGCAAACAAAAGTCCCGGTCATGGATAAATAATATGATATGTGGTGGAGACAATGAGTACGATTATAAAAAGAATAATTATTTATATTGCAATATTGTGTTTTTTAGCCAGCTTAGGCGCAAGAAGTTTTGTGCTGAAGGGTGAGAATTTTAATTTTCAAACATATGCAGTAATAGCATTCATAATAATTGCAGGAATTATTGATATTCAGCTTTTGAGGAATGAACTGAATAATTTCAGGACAGCTAAACTGATACGGGAAAATTTCATATTGAAAGTTAAAACTGCAGTTATAAGTGATATATCGGATAAAAAACAAGATGACAAACATATAGAAGATACGGAAATATTCGTATCATATTTTGGAATTCTTTTTAACGGTAAAATTGCAAAATTTAATCAGGACGGCATACATCTTACAGCAATGGAAATAGGAAATGATTTTATATCATTCACCTACGGCAATGAGAAGCGTATGAATAACTTGCGAATTGTACGGCCCGGTATAGAACAGGAGGCTATGAATGAAATGATCAACAAACTCCGTTTTGAAACGGGGATTACACCGACAGTTCATCTGGGATGAAGAAAAATAAATGTTTGCCGAGGAGTGAGATATGGCTAAGAAAATTATAGGTTATGGAAGTTTTTTTTGCTGGAATTGCGGCAAAGGGATAGAGAACAAGAAGAAGATATGTCCCTACTGCGGCTCCAAATACAGCGGGGAGGACAAATACGGCAATGTTCCTGCCTTGGGTGCAGGTGGCATCGGCTGGTCAAACAATGCATCCCACCCCTGTTTTAAAGAGTATTTTAAAAATAACCGAAAATATGGATTGATATGGCTTGCGGGTATCAGCATAATAGTTCCTGCAGCCTTGATCCTGTCAGGTGAAATAGAATTTGACAATGAAGGCATCATGGTTATGGCCGGCGTCATAGCAGTATTCTGGTTTATCGGTTTATTGTTTCTGTTTAAAAACCGCAAAAATATGCCGGCCTGGGACGGGCTGGTGGAAGATAAAAGGATATTGCAGAAAGTCAGACAAAAAAAAGACAGGGAAGGCAGAAGCTATCGGGAATCATATACGGAGTATATTGTTTATATTCGCAAAGACAGCAAAGATATTTTTGAATTAATCAGGGAGGACAGCGCTCTGTATGATTATTTCAGAAAAGGGGATTATGTACATTTCCATGGGGACAAAAGCCTGAACTATATAGAGAAGTATGATAAATCTTTTGATACAAGTGTATTTTGTGCCTGCTGCGGCGATATCAGCGATATAAGGGACAATTATTGCAAAAGATGCGGCTGCATACTATTAAAGGCTGCAAATTAAGGAGGTTACTATGTTTTGTGAAAATTGCGGGAAACAGCTCGAAAAGGATTCGGCATTTTGTCAAGAATGCGGAAGCAAAGTAGAATTTACCGGAGAAGAAGCACAGATAAAAGAAGCAAGCATAGAAGAAACACAAATAAAAGAAAGGCAAAGAAGCGAAGAAGGCAATAAAATAAGCGACGGACCCGCCACACTGGATCAGAGGGGTCAGAGGGGACCTGTGCCTCCCGCTATGAGACAAACAAGACCACAGCAGCCGGCAAAAGCCTACAGGGAAGAAGCCGTGCCCCGGCAACCGGCTGAGCCCTACAAGGCAATACAAAGACAAGAGGCAGACCCTTACAGGAGAGAAGAAGCTTTTCAGACATCAGAGTCCTGCAGGGGAGGAACCGCGGATATTATAGGTTTTGGACAATATATATTTATGATTTTTATATCATGGATTCCCATCATAAACATAATATTACTCTTGAAATGGGCTTCCAACAAGCAAAAACCCAACAAAGGCAATTTTGCGAAGGCAATGCTGTTTTATTACCTGCTTGCAGTAATAATTTATCTTGCTTATATCTGGCTGTGGCTAAAAGCAACAGGCAGCATATAAGGATCAGTTTTATAAAAAATGTGAAAGGGGAAAAGAGATGGAAATATTGATAGGATTAATAATCATAATAGTATTATTGACTCTGTTGGCGGTAGTTTCATACAACGGTTTTGTGAAATCGAGGAATCAAATTGAAGAAGCTTTTTCAACTATGGATGTGTATTTAAAGAAAAGGTATGAGATGATACCAAGATTGGTAGAAATAGTAAAACAGTATTCCATACACGAAAAGGAAACATTGGAGAACCTTGTTAAGGCAAGAAGCCTGGCCCTTAATGCAAAATCCGTGGAGGAGCGGGGCGAAAATGAGAATATGCTTTCGGCTGCCATAAAATCTCTTTTTGCAATTTCAGAAGCATATCCCGAGCTGAAAGCAAATGAAAATTATTTAGAACTTCAAAACCAACTGACTGGTATGGAAGATGAAATATCCCAGTCCCGCAAATATTATAACGGCACTGTTAAGGTTATGAACAATAAGGTGGATATATTTCCATCGAATTTGATTGCAAAAATTTTCGGATTCAGGAGATATCCTTATTTTATGGCTGATGAATATGAACGTCAAAATGTGGAGATTCGGTTTTAGCTGAGGTGAGATTATGAAAAAAACTTTGATGCTTTGCACGGCAGCAGTTTTTTGCATTTTAACAATTTTGACCCTGCCTGCTTTCGGGGCAGAAGCATTCAATATTTCTTCTTACAATATAGATATGACTGTATATGAGGATAACAGCTATGCCGTAATTGAAAGCATCCATGTTAATTTTACCGAGCCAAGGCATGGCATTATAAGAACTTTGCCCTTGAAAACAAACAGAGGAAAGCTTGCGGTGATTTCTGATGTTCATGTTTTTGAGCATAAATTTTCTGCAAAGAATGTTTCGAAAAATATGGAAATCAAAATAGGAAATCCTGATAAATATGCAGCTTCAGAGGAAAAATACACAATAGGTTACATCTATACCATAGGAGATGATTATCTCAAGGACAGGGATGAACTATATTGGAACCTAATCGGAAATGATTGGGATTGCAGCATAGAAAAGGTTACATTCAAAATCAATATGCCAAAATCGTTTTCACCGGACAGACTCTACTTTACCCACGGCAAAAAGGGAAGCACCAGGCATGACGGCGTGGATTGGAATATTGAGCGCAATACCATATATGGCACCTTGACAGTCGCTCTAAGGCCAAATGAATCTCTTACTATTGCTTTGCCCCTGCCTGAAGGATATTTCTCGCAGGCAGAAAGGCTCAAAAGCAATCCGGCCCCTTACGGATGGGTGGTATCAATAACTTGCGCCCTTGCAGGCACAGGCCTGTGGGTATTTATGGGCCGTAAAAAACAAACAGTTCCCACTGTTGAGTTTTATCCTCCTCAAGGGTTGACCAGCGCAGATGTAGGGTATCTAATCGATGGCAGGGTAGATTCCTTTGATATAACATCACTTATAATTTACTGGGCAGATAAGGGATATCTGTCAATTTTCGAGGAAACGGTAAAAAAGGTCTTTGGGACCAAAAAGAGTTTTATTTTTAAAAAGCTTAAAAATATGCCTCCGGGGACACAAGACTATGAAGTGGAAATGTTTGATACCTTATTTGCTATGGGGGACGGGCTTAAGGTGAGAACTGAGCAGTTGGAAAAGCGGTTTTATACTCTTGGAGACAGAATAAAAAAACAAGTTAAAGAGAGCTTTGAAAACAATGAAGAAACAAGAATTTTTTTAAGAACAAATATAAGCTGCCGCATTTTGCTTATAGTGACAGGAGTAATCAGTACAATGCCGTATTCATATACGATAATGGGAGAATCGGGTAATGTTGGCGGAGCTATGCTTATGAAGGGTATTATAATGTCTGCAATTATAATGGCAGATTTGTGCTTCTCAATGCACATTTTATATGGTTGGAAGGGAATAAAAAAGAGGGAAAGATTAAAACTCCTGTTAATCTCTTTCCTCTTTAACGGGGCAATTTGCGGCGTTTATATATATTCATTGAGTTTAGGCGGCAATACGTTAATTGGCGTACTTTCATTGATACCACCCGCCCTGCTTGCATTTCTGTCGAATCTGTGCAATCGGCGCACTGCCTTGGGCATGTGGTATGAAGAAAAGCTTATAGGATTCAGGGAATTTCTTAAGTTTGCTGAAGCGGACAGAATTAAGCTTTTAGCGGATGAGAATCCCAATTACTTTTATGACATATTGCCCTTTGCAATGGTCTTGGGAGTAACGGACAAATGGGCTAAAAACTTTGAATCTATTATGAAAGAACCGCCTTCCTGGTATTATTCATCGTCTATGCAGGGCGGATTCAGCATAGTGAATTTTTCAAGAGGATTAGATAATGATTTAAAAATGTTTTCATCTAATCTAGTCTCAAAACAAAGCAGCGTTTCAAGTGACGGCGGCGGAAGCTCCGGCGGGGGATCCGGAGGCGGAGGAGGAAGCAGCTGGTGAAATTATTATGATAAGGAAGAATATTGCGGGCTTTGGCCTTTTGTTTATGGCCCTTGCTGCATTTGGCGGGTTTTATGTCTATTATAAATTAAGCGGAGATGCTGAAGGTATTACGGTGGGCAAAATTACAGGCACCATGCTTTTAGTCTTGTCTGCCGTGAGTTTTATAAAAATCAATCCATGGAAATAGGGGTGAAAATATGTTTTGTGAA
>CAZTXR010000081.1:0-7926 GCA_964617605.1 uncultured Clostridia bacterium
ATATAATAGGCTTGAGTGACCTTGATATTAAATTGCCTGAAATTGATGAAAGCGGAAATAATCCGCTTGAAAATGCCAAAGTTAAGGCACAGGCTTATTACAAGGCAACAGGCATTCCTGTGTTCTCCTGTGATTCCGGGCTTTATATAAAGGAAGCACCTGATGACTTACAACCCGGAGTTCATGTTCGCAACATAAGGGGAAAGTATCTTGATGACAAAGAAATGATTGAGTATTACGGAAAGCTTGCGGAATGCTTTGGAGGGCAAATGACCGTACGTTATAAAAATGGTATTTGTCTTGTTAAGAGCGAAACAGAAATATATGAATATATGGGTGATGACATTGCAGGTGAAGAATTTATTATCACATCAAAACCTCATCCGCACAGGACAAAGGGTTTTCCCCTTGATAGCCTTTCTGTACATATAAATACCGGAAAATATTACTTTGATATGGACGATCTTAAGGACCGTTCAAGTATGGATGAAGGGTTCAGAAACTTTTTTATACGAGTACTTGGATTGTGAATTTTGTAAAATGATATTATTGATTATTACATAGCGATTGGAGCAAAGAACTATGAAAATCAAGGTTCCGTAAATGAGTTTCAACCTTAATATTGTGCTAAGGACGAATATAATGAAAGATAATCAGTAAGCTGGCGGAAAAATGCAAGTGTATTTATTCAGTATTAAAATATACAAGTAATATTACCTATGGCGAATTGGAGACTAAATATTATGGATTATAGAGATGATGATATATTGAAGATTCTGCTAAATTATGCTTACAATGATGAGAACATTCGTGCTGTGCTGATGGAAGGTTCCAGAGCCTTTGGGAAAGTTGATCAATACAGCGATTACGATATTGTTTATGTTACCAGATCCAGTGAGCAATATTTCAATGGAGGGATATTACCGTTTCTTACAGATAAATTCGGTGAAATTGCAGTTATGCAGACTCCTGATAACGGGGATCCCCGCAATGTTTATACCCATCTTGTACAGTTTACGAGAGGGACCCGTATTGACTTAACTTTTAATTCTCTAAAATTTTTGAGCCGAGTTCCACTTGAAAGTGCAACAGTTGTTTTAATGGACAAGGATGGAAGATTTGCAGGAACAACTCCGCCAAGTGATGCGGATTTTTGGCTAAAGCGTCCAAATGCAGAGGAGTTTCGTAATCACTGTAATGAGTTTTGGTGGTGTTCACCTTATGTGGCAAAAGCTATTGCCAGAGGACAGACACTTCATGCTCTTGAAATTTTAAGCGAACGCGTACGTAAAGAATATGCATTGATGCTTTCTTATCTTGTAGGTGTACGGAATAAGTGGAATTGTGTAAATCCGGGTAAGCATTATACAAATGTAAAGGACCTGTTGCCATTAAGTGATGTGCATTATTATGATACCTTGATGAATAGCTATGTTCAAGCTCATGATAATGGAATAATATGTGCACTGAATATACTGATGGGGAAATATAATATCCTTGCTGCCACTGTTGCAGATGCCCTTGGCTATAGGTATGAGGCTAAAGAGGCAGAAAAGACAATGGAATTAATTAAAGGATGGCAAAGATAGAATAGATAGAATAGATAGAATAGATAGAATAGATAGAATAGATAGAATAGAAAAACATATTTGCTGTTTTGTATTGTGCCAAAATGTGGTACAATGCCTATAAATGAAAAGGAGGATGAAAGATGGAAAAAGTTTTGTTTTACGGAATGACAGGGGAAAAAATGTGCTTCCAACACATCCTGTTAAATGCCTTGGATTTGCATTCGTCAGGTAAAGATGTGAAAATAATCTTTGAGGGTGCATCCGTTAAGCTAGTACCTGTATTTGAAGAAGAAAAAAACATGCTCTATAAAAAAGCGAAGGATGCCGGCATAATTGCAGGGGTATGCCTTGCCTGTTCAAAAGTTTTGGGGGTATATGATAAGAACAAGGATTTCGGTTTAGCAATGTTAGATGATATGTCAGGTCATGCGGGGATGAAGAACTATATTAATCAAGGATATGAAGTTATAAGCATGTAATTAAGGCTGAGAAGAGGAAAGGAAAAAAGATATGTACAATTTTGATGAAATTATTGACAGAAGAAATACAAATGCACTGAATACGGACGGGTTTCGCAGTTACATTTTTCATGCGGATGATTCAATGACATTTCCTTATAAGGATGAAGAATTTATAAGAATGTGGGTTGCGGATATGGAGTTTGCAACACCACAGGTAATAATTGACAGCATAAAAGAGCGCCTTGATAAAAGAATATTCGGCTATACAAGGATATTTTCAAAAGATTATTATAAGGCTTTTTCAGATTGGTGCAAGAGAAGATACGGTTGGAGCTTTGAAAAAAATCAACTTGTTATGTCCAATGGCATCATACCTGCACTTTATGAACTTGTTGACTATATTTGCAAGCCGGAGGACAAGGTTCTTTTCCAAACTCCTTCTTATGCATATTTCAAATATGCGGCAGATTTTAATCACCGTGAAGCTGTTTGCTCAGACCTAATAAATGACAAGGGATATTATAAAATTGATTTTGACGATTTAGAAAAGAAAGCGGCTGATGAAAAAGCCACCTTATTTATTTTATGCAACCCTCATAATCCTTCCGGCAGGGTTTGGACTGAGGATGAGCTTATAAGATTAGGTGAAATATGCACAAGAAACAATATGTGGATTATTTCTGATGAAATTCATTGCGATTTACTTAGGGTTGGCAAAAAGCATATTCCATTGGCTAAATTATTTCCGGATTATGATAAAATAATTACCTGCATGGCACCAAGCAAGACTTTTAATATGGCAGGATTGATGATATCAAATATTATTATACCAAATCAGGAGTTAAGAGAGATATGGCTTTCAAGACATTATAATTTCGACAACCCCCTAAGTGTAGCCGGAGCTCAGGCTGCTTATGAAAAGGGAGAAGATTGGCTTGAGGAGCTGAAGATATATCTTGACGGAAATTTTGATTTTACAAAGGAATACTTAAAGGAGAACTTACCAAAAGCTAAATTTGAAATTTCAGAAGCAACTTATCTGGCCTGGGTTGACTTGGGCGCATATTTTGAAAAAGGCGAGGATCTTCCAATGTTTTTCGCAAATAATGCAGGTGTTTTGTTAGAGGGCGGAAATATGTTTGTGCAAAATTCCGATTGTTTCATTAGATTAAATCTTGCCTGCCCGCAATCTATATTAGCTGAAGGCTTGAAAAGAATTTGTGATTCAATAAATAGAAAAATAAATAAAACAGCTAAATAGGCTGTTTTATTGCTTCAATCACAAATATTTCGGATAGTGAAAACTGATTTGTGCTCACGGCAGGATAACATTATTGATTGTCTGTTGCGGAAGCGCATTGTTGACGTCTTCCGGATTAAGGTAGGTATAGCACACATACCAAAAAGGACAATAGTATCCTGAAGTATCCTTGGTATTCATTCTTTTAATTATATCTTCATATGAAATTAAATTTGGCAGCAAAACCGGATCACCCGGTTCCCAGCCGGCAGGGGTTTGGAAACCGTAGGTTTCCTCAATTTGAATGGAGTCTAAAATCCTTAATAATTGTTCGGAATTTCTCCCGGTAGCTACAGGCACCGTTACGATGGCCTTTATTCGACCGGTAGGGTCTATAATAAATACATCTCTGACAGTCTCCCAAAATAGCCTATCAGGGTTTAGCATACCATATAATTCTGAAATAGCTAAATCAGCATCTGCTATTATGGGAAAAGGAATTGAAATTCCTGTTTTTTGATATATATCATATACCCAAGCCAAATTAGCAGAAATATTATCTGTAGTTAATTCAACTACATATGCATTTCTTTTTAAAAACTCAGGATAGTGCTGCGTTGTTTCAATAAGTTCAGTTGTAGAGACAGCACCAAATGCAGAAGGACTGCTGGCCAATATTAACCATTTTCCCCTGTAGTCAGACAACCTCACATAGCCAAAGGTGGATAGTCCAATAAAATCCGGAGCTAATCTGCCGATTGTGATGCAGTCCATTCTCCTGCCGGGCTGATCTGTATTATTAACATTATTATTTGAAATCATGGTATCTCCTTAATTTCTTTAATTTAATATATTCTATGATATGAAGAGGATAATGTTAATTAACTTAAAGCTGTTCGCGTAAAATAAATAGGAGCCTTAATAAAAGTAATATGAATATATTTCATTTCCTATATTGTTTTGCTTAATCGCGAAATGTAAACAATTTATGTGGACACGGGTCTGATTTAGAGATATCATATATCTACAATAAATTAATTAAGAATAGTATAATAAAACTGATAAATTTTTAAAGGAGGCACTTATGAAAAACAAAAAACTAGTAATGATTCCGGGACCTACGCCTACTGTACAGTCGATCACGGAACAAATGGGAAGAGAGACGATCGCATTTGGAGACCCTATATTTGTTAAAGAATTTAGCGAATTAATAGTTGAATTAAAGCGGATGTGGAGAGTTGACGGTGAATGCTTTGTTCTAGCAGGAAGCGGAACCATGGCTATGGAAATGGCAGTTGCCAATGTTACCAAAAGAGATGACAACATATTAATTGTATCCAATGGTTTTTTTGGTGACAGGTTTATAGATATTTGCAGCAGAAAAGGCTTGAATGTAGATGTTTTGTCTGCGGAATGGGGAGATGTTGTTTCTCCTGAAGCTATTGAAAATAAGTTGAAAGAAAAATCCTATGCTGCAATTACAGTAACTCATGTGGATACTTCAACAGGTGCTCGTGCCCCCATAGAAGAAATCGGTCAAGTATTAAAAAAATTCCCGGAAACCATATACATTGTTGACGGTGTTGCCGCAACAGCAGGGGAAAGAGAATATGTTGATGATATGAATATAGACATATTGTTTACAGGTTCTCAAAAAGCATTTGGAGTGGCACCGGGACTTGCATTATTGTGGGCAGGACAGAAGGCTCTTCTAAGAAGGAAATCCTTAGGAACCATTCCCGAATACTACATAGATTTTGAAAAATGGATTCCTATTATGAATGACCCCTCCAAGTATTATGCTACTCCGGCAATCAATATGATTTGGGCCTTAAAAGAATCTGTAAGACTTATCAATGAAGAAGGAATTGAAGAAAGGTATGAAAGACACACCAGAGTATCAGATGCCTTTAATGCTTCTTTAGAAGCAATGGGCTTTAAAATATTAGCAAAAAAAGAACACAGATGCTCAACCCTATCAACTGTTTTGTATCCTGAAGGAATAAATGATGCAGAGTTCAGAAAAATATTGGCTGAAGAAGGCGCCATGGTGGCAGGGGGACTGGCGGCATATGCAGGTAAAATGTTTAGAATAGGCCACATGGGCAATATAGATGACCATACTGTTTACTCTACAATAGCAGCCATTGAAAGAACCTTGATAAAATTGGGATACAAATATGAAAAAGGTATTGGTCTTAAAACACTGCTGGAAACAATGTAATAGCAGGGCATAATTAATATAGCAAAAAAAGACAAAATCATTGACAAAAAAATTTGAGTATTGTAAAATATAAATATCACATGACTGGCGGAAAGTGGAGTACCACGAGGGAGTGTGAATAAAATTAAAAGTCGACCGCCTGGGCTAAGCCTGGGCGGTTTTTGTATGCCTCCAGGTAAAAATAACTTAGGAGGAACTATGGAAGAATGGAAGGATTTTATTAAAGGTAATTGGACAGAAAAAATTGATCTGAGGGATTTTATCCAAAAAAATTATAATCCTTATCAAGGAAATCAGGAATTTCTTGCAGAAGCTACAAGAAGGACGAAAATTTTATTCAAAAAGGCATCAGAATTAATGAGTGAGGAGCTTAAAAAGGGCATCTTAGATCTTGACACAGAGCGTATTTCCGGCATTGATAACTTCGAGGCAGGGTATCTTGACAGGGAAAATGAAATTATTGTAGGCTTTCAAACGGATGCCCCCCTTAAGCGAATGATTAATCCCTTTGGGGGAATAAGAATGGTCGAGCAGTCTCTTAAAGCATACGGATATACTGCAGATAAGGAGCTGATTGATGTTTTTCACAAGTACAGAAAAACTCACAATGAAGGAGTTTTCGATGCCTACAGTCCGGAGATTATATCTGCAAGAAGCGCAGGACTGCTGACAGGTCTTCCTGACGCATACGGCAGGGGCAGAATTATCGGGGACTACAGAAGAATTGCCTTATATGGAATAGATTTTTTAATTGAAGAAAAAAATGAAGAATATAAAAGCATTACCTTTCCCATGAATGAAGAAAATATAAGGGCCAGGGAAGAAATAAAAGAGCAAGTTAAGGCCTTGAACAAAATGAAGTCCATGGCTTTAAGGTACGGCATAGATATATCAAAGCCTTCCGCAAATGCCTTGGAAGCTGTTCAGGCCCTTTATTTGGGCTATTTGGCGGGGGTTAAAGAAAATAACGGGGCTGCCATGTCCTTGGGCAGAACAAGCACCTTTATTGACATATACATTGAAAGAGATTTAAAAAAGGGAATACTTACCGAAGAGGAAGCTCAAGAAATAATAGACCAGTTCGTTCTTAAATTAAGAATGGTTCGTCACTTAAGAACTCCCGAATACAATGAATTGTTCGCAGGAGACCCAAATTGGGTGACGGAAGCCCTCGGGGGAATGGGCCTTGACGGCAGAACCTTGGTCACAAAAACAACATTCAGATTTCTTCACACCTTGACAAATTTGTCCTCTGCACCGGAGCCAAATATGACGGTTCTTTGGTCAGAAAAATTGCCGGAGGGTTTTAAAAAGTATTGCAGCGAGATGTCCATTGAAACATCAGCTATTCAATATGAAAATGATGATATAATGAGGCCTGTTTACGGAGATGATTACGGTATTGCATGCTGTGTTTCAGCTATGAGAATAGGAAAGGACATGCAATTTTTCGGTGCCAGATGCAATTTGGCAAAATCTTTGTTAATGGCTATAAACGGCGGTGTGGATGAAATAAGCAAGGAAAAGGTAATAGATAATATAGATAAAATAAACTCGGAAGTATTGGATTACCAGGAAGTTCTTAAAAATTACAAAAAAGTTTTGGAGTATGTTGCCAAACTTTATGTAAATACAATGAACATAATTCATTACATGCATGACAAGTATGCTTATGAGGCAGGACTTATGGCACTTCACGACTACAGGGTGGGAAGGCTTATGGCTTTTGGGGTAGCGGGCTTGTCAATTGTGGCGGATTCATTAAGCGCCATTAAATATGCCAAGGTAAAACCCCTTTACGGAAATGACGGAATAACAGAAGACTTTATTATTGAAGGGGAATTTCCCATGTATGGCAATGATAATGATTCTGTTGATAAAATTGCTGTAGAAATTGTTGAATTTTTCTCCGGTGAACTGAAAAAACACCCTGCTTACAGAAATGCCAAACACACACTTTCAGTGCTTACCATAACGTCGAATGTGGTTTACGGGCAGAAAACCGGAGCTACTCCCGATGGCAGGAAAGCAGGCCAGCCCTTTGCGCCCGGTGCAAATCCCATGAATGGCAGGGACAGAAACGGAGCCCTTGCATCCTTGAATTCTGTTGCAAAATTAAAATACAAGGATGTATGCGAAGACGGTATTTCAAATACATTTACGGTAGTGCCCGACACTTTGGGAAAAATGCACAGACACAGAATAGATAATTTATCAAATATCCTTGACGGTTATTTTGCCCAGGATGCCCACCATATAAATGTTAATGTTTTAAATAAGGACACCTTGTATGACGCCATGGAAAATCCCCACAAATATCCGAATCTGACCATAAGGGTATCCGGATATGCGGTTAATTTCAACAGGCTCACAAGGGAACAGCAATTGGATGTAATAGGCAGAACCTTTCATGACAGGATGTAGAAAATG